>NZ_JBMOWY010000061.1:0-69329 GCF_049310345.1 Stenotrophomonas sp. GZD-301
GGAGCCGGCCAGCGGCCGGCACTACCGGTGCGGTATCCGAACGCGTGTGGAGCCGGCCAGCGGCCGGCACTATAGGTGCGGGATACGACCGCGTGTGGAGCCGGCCAGCGGCCGGCACTACGGGTCCAATGGCCAGGCGCACCACGCGTAGGGGTATTCACCTATCGTCGCTGTCAGCCCTGCCCTGACAGGATTGCCGAGAATGTACAGGGCATGCTGCCGCAGCGATGCGTCGGTGCGCACGGCGTGATCGTGGTAGCCCGACTGCCAGAATGTGCCGCCGCGTCTGTGTGATCGGTTGATGGCCAATGCGCTTGAGGATTTGAAGCGTCGCGCGACGTCGTGCAGTGATGATGTGTTGAGTTCGAGCAGCCAATGGACATGGTCCGGCATTACCACCCACGCCAGGGATCGCGCGTGACCGCGTCGGTCGAGGCCGTGCAGGTGGCTCATGGCGAGGGCGGCTGTATCGGGGTCTTCAAACCAGCGGCGGCGGTTGTGGCACACGGTTGTCAGTACGTAGGTGTGTCCGGGGAGCGAACAGCGGCCGACGCGCAGTCGAGAGGAGCTCATGGCGCATGGTCGGTCATCTCCGCGCGCGGTGAAGTCGGTCAAACGCGTGGATGCCTGTGGTGAAATGCCGCGGAAATGCGTGGTTTCGAAGAGGGTGTGTTGAGAGCCGGCCAGCGGCCGGCACTACCCGAACGGGCGGGGCGGTGCTGGGAGCCGGCCAGCGGCCGGCACTACCCGAACGGGGTGGGCCGGTGCCTGGAGCCGGCCAGCGGCCGGCACTACCTGGCCTGCTCCAGCTGGTCGATGTAGATCAGTTCGTTCCTGGCGGTCTTGCTGTCGGGGTCGATTTTCTGCGAGGCGAGGTAGGCGGCGCGGGCGCTTGGGAGATCGCCGAGTTCGATGTGGGCGAAGCCGACGCCGCGCAGGGCGAGGGCTTCCATGCGGCGGTTCTCGGGATGGCTGCGGGCCAGGTCGAGTGCGCGGGCGTAGCTGTCCATCGCGCCCTGCCAGTCCTTGCGCCGGGTCAGGGCCGCGCCGCGTTCGCACAGTGCCTCGGCGTCGTACGGCGCCACGGCGATGGCCTTGTCCAGCCACTGCAGCGCGGCATCCACGTCGCCGCGCTCCAGGGCGATGTAGCCGAGGTGGTTGTAGGCCTTGGCGCAGGCCAGGTCCAGCCATTCGGTCGGGGTGCCGCGCCCCGGGCCTTCCATGTACAGCGCGTACTGGCGGTGGGTCTGGAAGCTCAGTGCGCGACGCCCGGGGACCGCCTGCTGCGCATCGCAGTAGCGCACGGCGTCGGTGAGCACCGGCGCGGCGGCGGCAGGGTTGCCAGCCAGGCTGAGGTCCACGGCGTCCTGGACGGCCGTGCGGTACTGCGTGCCCAGCGCGGGTTCGCCCTGCGCGGCGGGCAGCGCGGTGGTGACGGTGTAGCTGGACGGCGGCGGTTCCTCGGCCAGCCCGAGGGCGGGAACGGCAAGGGCAAGCAGCACTACCCGCAGGCGCATACGCATCGTCAGCCTCCATGCAAACTGTGTGGAGGCGACGATATCGCGTCTGCAGGCCGAACGTCAGTGCCGTTTCTGCGCCCAGAGCCATGACCACATTGCCGCATCGGCATACGTGGCGTCCCAGGCGTTGTGGTTGCCCTCCGGGTACTCGGTGTAACGCACGTCCTTCGCGCCGGCCTGCTGGAACGCGGCGTACAGCCGGCGGTCGTCGTCCGGCAGCACCACGTCGTCCAGCGCGCCGTGGAAGATCCAGATCGGGGTCTGCTTCAGGCGCCGGGCGATGGCGGCATACGGGTCGCTTTCGTGGGCGACGTCCTCCACGAGCAGGGTAGGACGCACCGCGCGCGGGGCCGCGACCGCGCCGCACACCGGGACGATCGCGGCGAAGCGGGTGGGGGCGTCCAGCGCGATGTTCCAACTGCCATAGCCGCCCATCGACATGCCGGTCAGGTATTGCCGGCGGGGATCGGCCCCGAACTCGGCGATGGTCGCATCGAGGGCCGCCAGGGCGATGCGGTTGTTGTCGCCGGACCATTCCTGGTCATCCGGCGCCTGCGGCAACACGACCAGGCCAGGGAAGCTGGCTGCGTTCTGGCGGAGGTACGGCCCGAGCCCGGCCAGCGTCTGGCGGCGGCCATCACGACCGCGTTCGCCCGAGCCATGCAGGAACAGCACCACCGGCAGCGCACCGCGCGAGGCCGCCGCGTTGCGTGGCACGAAGACCTGGTAGTACGACGTGCGGCCATCGACCTTGACCGCGCGGCCGACGAAAGCACCGGTCGCGTCATCCGGCGCGGTCGCGCATCCGGCCACCGTCATCATCGCCATCGCCACCGCCCACAGCAGCCATCCACCCCAGCGTCGTGCCATTGTCGTGCCCCGATTGAAATCGTTTTCAGTCTAGGCGCCGCCGCGTGCCGGGGCATCGTGCAGTGCATCAGTCCGGGCGCGGCGCGGCCGCCAGGATCTCCAGCTGTTCGATCGCTTCGGGGTGGCCCTCGGCGGCGGCGGCCTGCACCTGCGCCAGGCTGGGGTGGACCACCAGCAGCACGGGGTTCTCGCACTGCGGGCAGTCGAACTCGGCCTCGTCCTCGTGCAGCTCCATCGTCATCTGGCGCGCGCTGCCCTGCCATTCACAGGCGGGGCAGGCATGGGTCTGCTCGCGCCAGCCGGGCTGGAAGTAGTTATCGAGGGTAAGCGCCATGTGGGGGTGTCCAGGTCAGTGCAGCAGGATCAGGGTGGCCAGGCCGAGGAAGCTGAAGAAGCCCATGACGTCGGTCACCGCGGTGACCACCACGGTGCCGGCCACGGCCGGATCGACGTTCATGCGCTTGAGCAGCAACGGCAGCAGCACGCCGGCCAGCGCGGCAGCGCAGAAATTGATGATCAGCGCGAGCGTGATGACCAGCGAGAGCAGGAAACTGTGGAACCACAGGAAGGCGATGACGCCGACCACGGTGCCGATCAACGTGCCGTTGATCAGCGCTACCCGCGATTCCTTCCAGAGCAGGATGCGTGCATTGCTCTGGCCGACCTGGCCCAGCGCGATGCCGCGCACCATCAGGGTCAGCACCTGCACGGCGGCATTGCCGCCGACGCCGGCGACGATCGGCATCAGCACCGCCAGGGCGACCACTTTCTGCAGGGTCATCTCGAACTGGCCGATCACGCTGGCCGCCAGGAAGGCGGTGCACAGGTTGATGCCCAGCCAGACCACGCGGCCGCGCACGGCACGCTTGATCGGCGAGAACAGGTCTTCCTCTTCGTCCAGACCGGCGGCGCCCAGCGCCTGGTGCTCGGCCTGCGACCGGATGATGTCGACCACGTCATCGATGGTGATGCGGCCGAGCAGGATGTTGTTGTCGTCCACCACCGGCGCGGACACCCAGTCGTGATCGGAGAACTGGCGGGCCACTTCCTCGGCGCTCTCGCCGACATCGATGGCCGGCTGCTCGTCGTCGATCAGCCGGTTGATCGGGGTGTTGTCCTCGTGGGTCACCAGTGCGGCCAGCGACAGCCGGCCCAGGTACTGGTGGCGGCGGCTGACCACGAACAGGTGATCGGTGTGATCGGGCAGCTCGCCGCGCAGGCGCAGGTAGCGCAGCACCACGTCGACGTTGACGTCGGCGCGCACGGTCACCACGTCCGGGTTCATCAGGCGGCCGGCGCTGTCCTCGGGATACGACAGCACCTGCTCGAGCCGCTCGCGGTTCTCGCGGTCCATCGACTTGAGCACTTCATCGATGACCGTGTCCGGCAGGTCTTCGACCAGGTCGGCCAGATCGTCGATGTCGAGGTCTTCGACCGCGGCGATGATTTCGTCCGGGTCCATGTCCGCGAGCAGGCTCTCGCGCACTTCCTCACCGACGTGGACCAGCACCTCGCCGTCGTCTTCCGGATCGACCAGGCCCCACACCACCTCGCGCTTGCCTGGCGGCAGCGATTCGAGCAGGTTGCCGATCTCGGCCGGTGCCAGCGTGTTGACCAGCCGGCGGACCGGACCCAGGCGCCCGCTGTCCAGTGCATCGGACAACAGCCGCAGCTGGCGTGCCGTCTTGTCGTGGCGTACGGCTTCGGCCATGCACAGCTCCTGCGGAAAAAGAAAAGGCCGCTATCCCGGAGGATGCGGCATCGGCGGTGGTCAGCGCGTCATTATCGCGCGCTTACATGTCAATCCGGTAGGTCTGCACGCGCGGGCGAGGCACAGGCATGCGCGGTGCCGGCCTGTGGCCGGCATCACCTGTCGGGGGCGGCCTTTTCCAGCCAGCGCTCGATGCCGCGCCGGTCGCGGGCCTGCAGCAGTTTCGGCGCGGCGGCCTGCAGTGCCGACAGGTCGCTGTCGCGGATGGCGCGGCGCACTTCCAGCAGCGTGCCCGGATGCAGGCTGAACTCGGTGAGGCCGAGCGCGAGCAGCAGCGGGGTCATGCGCGGATCGCCGGCGATTTCGCCGCAGACCGCCACCGGGATGTCGTAGGCCTGGCCGGTGTGCAGGATGTGCGAGAGCAGGCGGATCACCGCCGGGTGCAGCGGTGAGTACAGCTCGCCGACCGCTTCGTTGTTGCGGTCGGCGGCGAGCAGGTACTGCACCAGGTCGTTGGTGCCGATCGACAGGAAGTCGACCAGGTCGATGAAGCTCTCCAGCGCGATGGCCGCGGCGGGCACTTCGATCATGGCGCCGAACGGAATGTGCTCGGCCACCTCGTGGCCCTCGGCACGCAGCAGCTCGGCCTGTTTGTTCAGGCGCCGGCGCACCGCCAGCACTTCCTCGCGGGTGCTCACCATCGGGATCAGGATGCGCAGCTTGCCGTAGGCCGAAGCGCGCAGGATCGCGCGCAGCTGGGTGTCGGCCACTTTCGGCCGGGCCAGCGACAGGCGCACGCCGCGCAGGCCCAGTGCCGGGTTTTCTTCGTTGCTCAGGGTCAGCCCGGTGCGGTCGGCCTTGTCCGCGCCCAGGTCCAGGGTGCGGATGGTGACCGGCCGGCCGCTCATGCCGAGCGCGGCGTCGCGGTAGGTTTCGAACTGCTCCTGCTCGTCCGGCAGTTCGTTGCGCTGCAGGAACAGGAATTCGGTGCGGTACAGACCCAGGCCCTGTGCGCCGAGCGCATGCGCCTGGGTGACGTCTTCGCTGGACTCGGCATTGGCGAGCAGGACGATGTCGACGTTGTCGCGGGTGCGGCTGGGCTTGGTGCGCAGCCGGCCCAGTTCGCGCTGTTCGCGCGCATGCTCGCGCAGCCGCACGCGGTAGTCGCGCAGGTCCGGTGCGTGCGGGTTGATGGTGACGGTGCCGTCGCTGCCGTCCATGATCAGCACGTCGCCGTCGGCCACCTTCTGCAGCGCGTTGGGCACGTTGACGATCAGCGGCAGGTGCAGGCTGCGCGCCAGGATCGCGCTGTGCGACAGCGCGCTGCCGCCGGCGGTGACGATGCCGACCACGCCGTGCGCCTGCAGCTGTGCCAGCTCGGAGGGGGCGATGTTGTCGCAGACCAGGATCTCCCCGGCCATGCCTTTGACGTCCGGCGGGCGCTTCTGCAGGAAGGCATGGATGCGGCCGATCACATGGTCCAGATCGTCCATGCGGCTCTTCAGGTAGGCATCGTCCATGCCGTCGAAGACCTTGGCCAGCCGGTCGCGCTGCACGCGCAGGGCATAGCCGGCGCTGTACGGGCCGCTGCGGATCAGTTCATCCAGACCGAACAGCAGCTCCGGATCGTCCAGCAGCAGCGCGTGCAGGTCGAGGAACTCGCCGGCTTCCTGGTTCAGCGCGCCATGCAGCCGCTGGCGCAGGTCGTGCATTTCGCCGCGGGCGGCGTCCACCGCGATATGCAGCCGCTTGAGCTCGGCGTCCACCTTGGCGGCGGGAATGCGCTGCTCGGCCACTTCCAGTGCGTGCGGCAGGCGTACCCGCGCACGTCCGAGCGCGTTGCCGCGCGAGGCACCGTGGCCGGCCAGCAGCACCGCCCCGGACGCGGTCCGTGACGTGGTGCTGGCGGCCGGTCGCGACGGTTGCCCCGGCATGCTCAGCTGTCCTCGTCGAAGCGCCGTTCGAACAGCGCCACCACCGCGTCCATCGCGGCGGCTTCGTCTTCGCCGTCGATGCGCACGGTGACCGGGGTGCCTTGGCCGGCGGCCAGCAGCATGACGCCCATGATGCTCTTGGCGTTGATCTCACGGCCTTTGGCGGCCATCGTCACGTTGCAGCGGAAAGGCGCCAGCTCCTGCACCAGCTTGGCAGTGGCGCGGGCATGCAGGCCCAGGCGGTTGGATACGGTGAGTTCTCGTTCAAGCATCGTCGACAATCGCTCCATTGCGAGTGCCTGCCGCAGCAGTGGCAGGTAGTTGATCCAGTCCCTGTTCCGGATAATTCATCACCCGCAACAACATCGGCAGGCTAAGCGCCGAAACCCGGCGAGCCGGGGTGCCCAGACGAGCCAGTTGCCCGGCCAGATTGCTGGGGCTGGCGCCGTACAGGTCGGTCAGGATCAGCACGCCCTGTCCACTGTCCACCCGGCGCAAGGCGGCCGAGGCGAGTGGGAGCAGGACGTCCAGGTCTGCGTCGAACGGTACTTCGAAAGCTTCGGTCTTCAGCGGCAGGTGCCGCAGCAGCCGGGTCGCCACGTCCAACAGGGAGGTGCCAACACCGGGGTGGGTTACGAGGAGAATGCCACAGGTCATTGCCAAACGTTAACAGGTCAACGTGAATTGGCGATAGCCGCAAAACAGGGGCGCTGTGTCCCGTATTCATGATGAGTCGGTGTGGCGCGCGGGCCGGGCATCCCGGAGAGCCGGCCAACGGCCGGCACCACGGATCAATCCAGCTCGCGATGGAACGTGGCCACGTCCGGCCAGCCCTGGTCACGCGCATGGCGGGCCATCCGCTCGGCCAGGTACACCGAACGGTGCTTGCCGCCGGTGCAGCCGAAGGCGACGGTCACGTAGCTGCGGGTGTCGTTGCCCAGGCGCGGCAGCCAGGTGTCGAGGAAATCCACCAGCTGGGCGGCGTAGCGCTGTACGTCCGGCTGCTCGTCCAGGTACTCGCGCACACCGCGGTCGCGGCCCGACAGCGGGCGCAGTTCCGTGTTCCAGTGCGGGTTGGGCAGCACGCGGACGTCGAACACGAAGTCGGCCTCGGCCGGCACGCCGCGCTTGTAGGCGAACGATTCGAACAGCAGCGACAGCTTGCTGCCGTGGTTGAGCGCGAACCCGGTCACCACCTTGCGGCGCAGCTGGTGCACGTTGAGGTCGGTGGTGTCGATCACGGCATCGGCGGCGCGGCGCAGCGGGGCGGTCAGTTCGCGCTCGCGGGCGATCGCCTCGGGCAGCGACAGGCCAAGCTGGCTCAGCGGGTGGCGGCGACGGGTGTCGGCGTAGCGCTTGAGCAGGGTTTCATCGGTGGCGTCGAAGAACAGCAGCTGGGCGTCCAGCCCGGCGGCCTTGGCATCCTCGCGCCAGTGCGAGAGCTGGGTCAGGTCGCTCTGTGCGCGCACGTCGATGCCCACCGCCAGCCGGCGCGGGCCCTCGGTGCCGCTGTCGCCGAGCAGGCTGCGCACGAAGTCCGGCAGCAGGTTGATCGGCAGGTTGTCCGAGCAGTAATAGTCGAGGTCTTCGAAGGTCTTCAGTGCGACCGTCTTGCCCGAGCCGGACAGCCCGCTGACGATCATCAGCGTGGCCGGGGGCGGGGCAGTGGCGGGGGCAGTGGGCAGGCTCATGGGGTGCGGCGTTCCAACATGTTGCTGTGGCGGGCGATGAACATCGCCGCGGGGTCGATACCCTTGGTACGTAGAATGTGCAGCCGGGTGGCCGCCTCGGTCAGCACGGCCAGGTTGCGGCCGGGCATCACCGGCAGGGTGATCAGCGGCACATCCAGGTCCAGCACGTGGCGGGTGCCCGAATCGCCAGTGAGGCGTTCGTACCCGTGGGGCGTCGGCTCGGTCATCGGCTTGGTCAGGTGGACGATCAGCCGAAGGTACTTGTTCTTCTTTACCGCTGTGTCACCGAACATCTCCCGCACGTTCAGCACGCCCAGCCCGCGGACCTCCAGCAGGTCCTGCAGCAGCTCCGGGCAGGTGCCGTCGAGCACGTCCGGGGCGATCTGGGTGAACTCGGGGGCGTCATCGGCCACCAGCCGGTGGCCGCGGCTGAGCAGCTCCAGGGCCAGCTCGCTCTTGCCCGACCCGGCCTCGCCGGTGATCAGCACGCCGATGGAGTAGATCTCCATGAATACGCCATGCAGGATCACCCGCGGCGCCAGCGTGCGCGCCAGGTGGTAGGACAGGTGGTTGAGCAGCTCGTGGCCGCGTTTGGGCGAGACCCACAGCGGGGTCTGCGACTCGTCGGCGGCCGCGCGCAGGTCTTCCGGGCAGGACTGGTTGCGGGTGATCACCAGCGCCAGCGGATGCGACTGCATGATCCGCTCGATGGTCTCCCAGCGCTGGCGCGAGTCCAGCGAATCCAGCCAGGACAGTTCCTCGGTGCCGAGGATCTGCACTTTGTTGGGGTAGATGGCGTTGAGGTAGCCGGCCAGCGAGGGCCGGCGCGAGACGGTGTTGCCGGCCTCCAGCTCGCGACGCTCGCCCTTCTGCCCGGCCACCCAGCGCAGGCTGAGGCGGTCGCGCTGCTGCTCGAACAGCTCGCGCGCGGTGATGCTGGTATTCATGCGGCGCTCGCCGGCGGGGGGAATTCGATGACCTGGCGCAGTGCGTCGCCGTCGCGCGCGTCGCGCAGCGCCTGGCGGATGGCCGGTTCGGAGAACAGTTCGGCCAGCTCGGACAGCAGCATCAGGTGTTGATGGGTGTAGTGCGCGGGGACGGCAATGGCGAACACCAGGTCCACCGGCTCGTCGCTGCCGAACTCCACCGGGGATTCCAGGCGCAGCAGGGCGCCGCGGGGGCGCTCGAGCAGCGGCGCGCGGCCGTGCGGGATGGCGATGCCGTGCCCGATCCCGGTGCTGCCCAGCGCTTCGCGCTGACACAGGTTCTGGTAGATCAGCTCGGCATTGGCTTCGCGGCAGGCCAGCAGGCGGGCGGCCGCCTTCAGCACGCTGTCGCGATCGGCGGCCGGCAACACTTGCGTGCGCACGGCCGCCAGGAGGTCAGTCAAAGGCATGTCAGGGAAGAACGAGGGCGTCAGCCCTCATTGTCGCCCACCGGCAGCGGCAGCGGTGCGTGCTGCTGTTTTTTCTCCTTGTGCTTGATCACGAGACGGTCGAGCTTGTCGGCCAGGATATCGATGGCGGCGTACATGGTCGGGCCGCTGGCGTCGGCGTGCAGGGTCTGCCCGGGGACGTTCACACTGGCATCTGCATGGTGTTCCGGCTTGCGGATCGACAGCTGCACGCGAATCTCGCAGTGCTGGTCGAAATGCTTCCCCAGCCGCTTCAGCTTGGTTTCCACGTACTCGTTCAGAGCGGGGGTGAGTTCAAGCTGCTGGCCATACGTTTCGATGCGCATCGGGTTTCTCCTTTGTTCGGATTTGCCAATGAACCTTCCCGCCTGGCGCGGTGGAGCGTCAGGCGATTCTTACTCTTTCGTGCGAGGCGGAAATGTTCATGGCCTCACGATACTTCGCCACGGTGCGCCGCGCCACCGGTATTCCCGAGGTTTTGAGCAGGTCAGCCAGCTTGGCGTCAGAAAGCGGCTTGCGCGGGTTCTCGTCGTCGATCAGGCGCCGGATCATGGCCTGGATGGCGGTGCTGGAGGCTTCCCCGCCGCTGTCGGTATCGATGCCCGAGGCGAAGAACGAGCGCAGCGCCAGGGTGCCCCGGGGGGTGCGGACGTACTTGCGTGCGATTGCCCGGGAGATGGTCGATTCGTGCAGGCCGAGCTCGCCGGCCACCTCGCGCAGGGTCAGCGGGCGCAGCGCCTGCTCGCCGAACTCCAGGAAGGCGGCCTGCTGCTGCAGCAGGCAGCGCACCACCCGCAGCAGGGTTTCGCCGCGGGCTTCCAGGCCCTTGAGCAGCCAGCGCGCTTCCTGCAGGTGGGCGCGCAGGTAGCCGGCATCGCTTTCCCCGCAGCGGCGGATCATCTGTTCGTAGCCCCGGTGGATCACCACCCGGGGACCGGCATGGCCGGCCAGGGCTGCCCGCCAGATGCCGTTCTGGCGCCAGACCACGCAGTCCGGCACCACGTAGCTGTCATGGGAGAGCTCGCCGATCTGGGTGCCGGGGCGGGGGTCCAGGGTGCGCAGCAGCTGTACGGCAGTGTCTACGTCGGCCGGCGGCTCGCGCAGCTCGTGGGCGATGCCGGCCACGCCGCTGCGCGGCAGGCGCTCCAGCGGGCCGTCGGCGATGCGGCGGGCCAGGGCCAGCCCGGGGGTGTCGGCGGGCAGCACGTCCAGCTGCAGGCGCAGGCACTCGCCCAGGCTGCGCGCGCCGATCCCGATCGGGTCGAAGCGCTGGATCTGGTGCAGCACCGTCAGGATTTCGGCCTCACCGGCATGAATGGCCGGGAGCAGGGTGTCGGCGATGGCGGTCAGCGGTTCACGCAGGTAGCCATCGTCCTCGAACGCATCGATCAGCGCCGCGCCGATGCTGCGGTCGCGGCTGGAGAGGTGGGACAGGTGCAGCTGCCACAGCAGGTGGTCGGCCAGCGATTCGGTTTCGGCTACGCGCTCGGCGGCGCTGCCGTTGTCGTCGTCATCGAACGAGCCGCCGCTGTTGCCGCTGCTCCAGTCGCCCTCGCCAGGCGCCCAGTCATCCGCGCCGGGCCCGGCGGTGCCGGCATCATCACTGTCTCCGCGTTCCTCGCCGTCGCCCGCATTCACGGTCGGGGCAGCCTCGCCGGGCAGGGCCTCCAGCGCCGGTTCGGCGTTCTCGGCCCATTCCAGCAGCGGGTTGGTCTCCACCGCTTCGGCGATTTCCAGGTCGAGCTCGGCGCTGGACATCTGCAACAGCTTGATGGCCTGACGCAGCTGCGGCGTCATGACCAGTTGTTGCCCCATCGATGTCTGCAGCCGTGCTTTCATGCCTGTGCCGAACGGAGGGAAGGCCTTGCGGCGGCCGCTGGATCAGAGCTTGAAGGTGTCCCCAAGGTAGACGCGTCGGACGTCGGCGTTGGCCAGGATCTCGTCCGGCGCGCCCTGTGCCAGCACGCTGCCTTCGTTGAGGATATACGCGCGGTCGCAGATTCCCAAGGTTTCGCGCACATTGTGATCGGTGATCAGGACGCCGATCCCGCGCTGCTTGAGGTGGGTGACGATGCGCTGGATTTCACCGACCGAGATCGGGTCCACGCCGGCGAAGGGTTCATCGAGCAGGATCAGGCGCGGGCGGGCGGCCAGCGCGCGGGCGATCTCGCAGCGGCGGCGCTCGCCACCGGACAGGCTGGCGCCGAGCTGGTCGGCGACGTGGTTGATCTGCAGCTCGTCGAGCAGCGAGTTCAGTTCCTTCTCGCGGCCGTCCTTGTCCAGGTCTTCGCGCAGTTCCAGCACCAGGCGCAGGTTGTCGGCCACGGTCAGCTTGCGGAACACCGAGGGTTCCTGCGGCAGGTAGCCCACGCCCTGCTTGGCACGGGTGTACATCGGGTCGCCGGTGATGTCCTTGCCGTCCAGCACGATGCTGCCGGCATCGGCTTCCACCAGCCCGACGATCATGTAGAAGCAGGTGGTCTTGCCGGCGCCGTTCGGGCCGAGCAGGCCAACCACTTCACCGGCCTCCAGGGTCAGGCCGAAATCCTTGACCACTTCGCGCTGCTTGTAGCGCTTGCGCAGACCTTTGGCGACGAGCATTACTTCTTGCTCCCGGCAGCGGCCGGCGCGGCGGTCTTGGCCTTGGGCTGGATCACGGTGCGCACGCGGGTGCCATCGCCACCGCTGTTCATCTCGCCGGTGCGGGTGTTGTAGGTCATCTTCTGGCCGGCATTGGTGCCGCGCGCGCTCTTGACGTTGTAGTTGCCGGTCAGCGTGAGCACTTCGCCCTTGATGTCGTAGTCGATGCGATCTGCCGACGCATCCATCCAGCTGCCGTCGTCGAGCTGCTGCTTGAGCTTGGCCTGCTTGCCGGTGAATACCGCACGTACCGGCTCGCCGTCCTTCAGGTAGATCTCCGCTTCGGACGAACGCAGGTCCAGCGTGCCCTGGATGACGATCACGCCCTGCGACAGGGTGGTCTTGCCATTGCCGTCGAGCGTACCGGTCTGCGCGCCGGCGTCGATGGACATCGGTTCGTTGCGGTCGGTGGACTTGGCGCTGGCGGTGAAGGCGGGGACGAGAAGACTGATCGCGCAGGCGGCTGCAAAGAGGATCTTCATGGGGTGGTCTGTTCTGCCGGTGTTGGGGCCGGGCCGTCGGGCCGGGGCGGTATCAGGGTCACGGCTGGCACCATGCCAGACGCGTGGAAAAGCTGTCTGCTGCCGGCCTGCGCCTGTCCGGAGACGGCGGCACGGCCGGCGGCGATGTCAGCGGGTGGGCGTGTAGCTGCCCTTGGACTGACTGAGGAAACGGTAGGTCTTGCTCTTGGAATCCAGTTCGAACCCGACCCCGGACTGCATCATACCCGGGCGGGTCATGGTCACCTTGGCATCGGTACTGGCGCGGTTCTCCTTGGGGAACACGTCGAGGTGGTCGGTGCGGAAGGTGGTCGGCGGAACTGCGGGCACCTTCGGGCTGTCGCCGCTGACGTTGCCGGTGAGCTTGAGCTGCTCGCCCTTGGCGCTGACCCAGCCCTTGTCGCTGCGCAGCTCCCAGTGGTTGCCGTCCTGGTCGGGCAGCAGGAACACCGGGGTGGTGATGTTCATGGTGGCATCGCTGCGGGTGCGTTCCAGCAGCGGCGCGCGCAGGGTGGTGGATTCCTTGCCCTGTTCGTCCAGCGCCACGATCTGGAAATCGTGCAGCACGTAGTCCTTGCCGCCGTCGTCGCCGGCCACGATCTCGCTCTTGCCGTCATTGCGCAGCAGCGACCAGCCGCTGAGCAGCGCGGCAACCAGCAGCAGGGCGCCCAGTCCGGTTCGCCAGCTCATGCGCCGAACCTCGCCAGGACCGCGTCCACCTTGCCCTGCGCGGCCAGCAGCACATCGCACAGCTCGCGGGCCGCGCCACGGCCGCCATCGGCGCGGGTCTGCCAGTGGACGCGCTCGGCGATCCACGGATGTGCATTGGCCGGGGCCACCGCCAGGCCGACCGCGCACAGCGGTGCCAGGTCGGGCAGGTCATCGCCCATGAAGGCGACCTGGTCCAGGCCGATGTCGTGTTGGGCGCACAGCGCGCGTACGCTGGCCAGTTTGTCGCCGACCGCGATCTGGGTGTCGATGCCCAGGTCGGCACCGCGCCGGAGCGCGGACTGGCTGTTGCGCGCGGTGATCAGCACCGGGTGGATCCCGTGCTGCTGCAGCAGTTTCAGGCCAAGTCCATCCTGCACGTAGTACGCCTTGCTCTCGTTGCCGTCCTTGTCGTAGTAGAGCCGACCGTCGGTGAGCGTGCCGTCCACGTCGAAGCAGGCCAGCCGGATACGGCCGGCGATGGCATGCAGGTGGGGCGGAAAACCGGGCAACGGGGAGTAGGGCATCAGGGCGGCAGGTCAGCTGAATGGAAGGGGGGAACTGTGGTTTAAACCACCCGCGCCCGCAACAGGTCATGAATGTTGAGCGCACCGACCAGCCGGCCGGCCGCGTCGACGACCATCAGACCGGTGATTTTGTGGGTTTCCATCAGCCGCGCCGCTTCGGCGGCGAGCTGGTCGGCCCCGATGGTGCGCGGGTGGCGGGTCATCACATCGGCGATGCGCGCGCTGCGCACGTCCAGCGCGCTGTCCAGGGCGCGGCGCAGGTCGCCGTCGGTGAACAGCCCGATCAGGCGCTCATCGGCATCGACCACGGCGGTCATGCCCAGCCGCTTGCGGCTCATCTCCACCAGGGCTTCGCTGAGGCTGGCGTCGGCGCCCACGCGCGGCAGTTCGTCCCCGCTGTGCATCACATCGGTGATGTGCAGCAGCAGGCGCCGCCCCAGGCTGCCGGCCGGGTGCGAGCGGGCAAAGTCGTCGGCGGTGAAGCCACGGGCGTCGAGCAGGGCCACGGCCAGGGCATCGCCCATCGCCAGCGAGGCGGTGGTGCTGGAGGTGGGGGCCAGCGCCAGCGGGCAGGCCTCGGCTGGCACGCTGACGTCCAGGTGGACATCGGCGGCCTGGGCCAGGCTGGAGGCCGGGCGGCCGGTCATGGCGATCAGCCGGTTGCCCTGGCGCTTGAGCACCGGCAGCAGCATCAGCAGCTCGTCGGACTCGCCGGAGTAGGACAGGGCCAGCACCACATCGGCCTCGGTGATCATGCCCAGGTCGCCGTGGCCGGCTTCGCCGGGGTGCACGTAGAAGGCCGGGGTGCCGGTGGAGGCCAGGGTTGCGGCGATCTTGCGCGCCACGTGCCCGGATTTGCCCATGCCGGTGGCGACCACCCGGCCCTTGCTTTCCAGCACCAGCTGGCAGGCCTGGCTGAACGCATCGCCCAGCCGGTCGGCAACGGCGGCCAGTGCATCGCGCTCGATGTCGAACACGCGGCGGCCGCTGGCGACCAGGGCGGCGGGGTCGGCCGGATGGGGCAGAAGGGGCGATACAGCCATGCGGGCGCCACGCGGAAGAGTAGAATGAGCGCACATTTTATTAGGAAAGCCCGTTGGACGCTGAGACCATCCGCAAACTGATCGAAACCGGCCTGCCGGGCGCCCGCGCGGACGTGCAGGGCGATGACGGCGTACATTTCGAGGCCACCGTGGTCTGCGAGGCCTTCGCGGGCAAGCTGCCGCTGGCACGCCACCGCATGGTCTATGCCACGCTGGGCGATCTGATGGGCGGGGCGATCCACGCGCTGGCGCTGAAGACCGTGACCCCGGCGGAAGCTGGCTGAGTCCGCGTCAACCCCCTTCAAGAGCAGCCGGCCAACGGTCGGCTCTACCCATTCCTTACATTTGCAGACCACATGGCCAAGATCGTAGTGACCGGCGGCAAGCCGCTGCACGGTGAAGTGAACATTTCCGGCGCCAAGAACGCCGTCCTCCCCATCCTGTGCGCGACCCTGCTGGCCGATGCGCCGGTGGAGATCACCAACGTGCCGCACCTGCACGACGTGGTCACCACGGTGAAGCTGCTCGGCGAGCTGGGCGCCAAGGTCACCATCGACCAGGGCACCCTGTCGCGCGGCAGCGCGATCGTGGTCGACCCGCGCCCGGTGAACCAGCATGTGGCGCCGTATGAGCTGGTCAAGACCATGCGCGCCTCGATCCTGGTGCTGGGCCCGCTGCTGGCACGCTTCGGCGCGGCCGAAGTGTCGCTGCCGGGCGGCTGCGCGATCGGGTCGCGCCCGGTCGACCAGCACATCAAGGGCCTGCAGGCGCTGGGGGCGGAGATCACCGTCGAGAACGGCTTCATCAAGGCCCACGCCAAGCGCCTGAAGGGAGCGCACTTCACCTTCGACATGGTCAGCGTCACCGGCACCGAGAACGTGCTGATGGCCGCCGTGCTGGCTGAAGGCACCACCGTGCTGGACAACGCGGCGATGGAGCCGGAAGTCACCGATCTGGCGCACTGCCTGATCGCGCTGGGCGCGAAGATCGAAGGCCTGGGCACCGCCCGCCTGGTGATCGAAGGCGTCGAGCGTCTCTCCGGCGGCCGCCACGAAGTGCTCCCGGACCGCATCGAAACCGGTACGTTCCTGGTCGCCGCGGCGATGACCGGCGGCAAGGTCACGGTGAACCGCGCGCGCCCGAACACGATGGACGCGGTGCTGGCCAAGCTGGTCGAAGCCGGCGCGACCATCGAGACCACCGACGACAGCATCACCCTGGACATGCAGGGCAAGCGTCCGCGCGCGGTCAACCTGACCACGGCGCCGTACCCGGCCTTCCCGACCGACATGCAGGCGCAGTTCATGGCGCTCAACTGCGTGGCCGACGGCGTTGGCGTGATCAACGAGACGATCTTCGAAAACCGCTTCATGCACGTCAACGAGCTGCTGCGCCTCGGCGCGGACATCCAGGTTGAAGGCCACACGGCGATCGTGCGCGGCTCGGTCGAGCTCAGTGGCGCGCCGGTGATGGCGACCGATCTGCGCGCGTCGGCGTCGCTGATTCTGGCCGGGCTGATGGCCGACGGTGATACCACCATCGACCGCATCTACCACCTGGACCGCGGCTACGAGAACATCGAAGAGAAGCTGTCCTCGCTGGGCGCCACCATCCGGCGCGTAGCCGCATGATCCTGCGCGGCCGGTTCACCCGCCGCCGCAAGGCGCTGCTGATCCTGGTGCTGATGGTGCTGGGCTGGCTGGGCTATGCCTGGTACGCCAACATCGCCATCACCCGCGGCATCGAGCAGCAGGACATGGACTGGGACGGCGACGGCAGCGTCAGCCGCACCGAGGTGCTGCAGGCGTTCTATGCGGTGGGCGTGGACGACACCCAGGAAGGCAACCGGCACTGCCGCACCTTCTACTGGCGCGGCAACCGCGAGCAGATCCGCGTGGACTGCAAGACGGTGTTTGGCGAAGCCAAGCCGGAATGAAAAAACGCCCGCGCAAGCGGGCGTTTTTTTTGGGGCAGCTTACTTGAAGGACTTGATGGTCAGGTCCAGCGCGTCCTTGCCGCCCTCGCGCTGCAGCAGGCGCGCCGGTACCGGGAACTCCTTCACGATCCAGGCGATCAGTTCCTTGTTGCCATCGCCGCGCGAGACCTTGGTGGCGTCGTAGGTCTTGCCTTCGACGGTGATCTTTTCCTGGCCGACCACCTTGTAGCTCATCGGCTTGATGCGGCCTTCGTCGACCATGCGGTAGTTCAGCGGCTTGCCAGCCGCCAGATCGCGCGCAATCGCCAGGTTGATCAGCAGGGCATCCATGTCGCCGGCCTTCAGCGTCACCGGGCCGCGACGTTCGGGCTTGATGTCGCCGGTCCAGGTCGCCTGGTTGCTGGTCCAGTTGTAGGCCGCATCCACGTTGCGCTTCTTGACCAGCAGGATCGAGCGGTCATGGCTGCTCAGCGGGCGCAGGCGGCCGCCGGCTTCCTCGAACACCGTGCTCTGGCTGAGGTCGGCCAGCTGGTTCTTCACGTTCAGGCTGTAGCGCCACTTGTTGGCGCCTTCGCTGGCCAGGGTCATGGTGCCATTGGCCTGCATGCCCATGTAGCTGGCCTGGTAATCGGCCTTGAAGGGCTGCAGCGCCATTGCCGGCAGGCTCACCACGGCCAGTGCGCCGGCGGCGATCCAGGTCAGCGGACGGTTCATCACGGTCATGCTCAAACTCCTTGATATTCGATCAGGCGCAGATCGATCCGATCTTCGCCGTCTTCGCGTTGCAGGATGCGGACGGGCGTGGGCACGCCGTTGGCGATCCAGAGGATGGTTTCATCGTTGCCGCCGTTGGTGCGGTACACCCGCAGCGCGTTGTAGGACAGGTCGCCGACCTGGACGTTCTCGGTGTCCGGGGCAGCCTGGTAGTCGTGCTGGCGCACACGGCCCACGTCGACGTAGCGGTAGTGCATCTGCCCGCCCGGACGCGCGTCGCGCATGATCGCCAGGTTCAGCAGCAGCGCGCTCTGGTCGCCCGGCTGCAGCGGAATCGGCACGGTGCGTTCCTTCTTCAGGTCGCCCAGCCACTGCGCGGTGCCGGCCTGCCAGTTGTAGGTGCCGGTGACCTTCTTGCCCAGGAACAGCCCCTTGCGGACGGTGGCCTGGCTGAGCGGCACATAGGTGTCGCCCTGCTTCTCGAACACGGTGCTCTGTTCCAGGTTCAGGCCGAGCACACTGGCGAAGCCACGGCGTCCGACCACCTGCATGTCCACGCGCCACTGCGCGCCGCCGGTATGGGTGACCCGCATCGTGGCATCGCCAGCCTCCTTGCCCTTGTACACGGCCTGGTAGGTGGCGGTGAACGGCTGCAGCGGCGGTGCTTCCCACGGCGTTGCGGGCAGGGCCGGCAGCGGCGGCTCGGGCGCGGCCGGGGCCTCCTGCGCGTGCACGATGGCGGCGGTGCACAGCAGGGATGCGATCAGCAGCGCTGGCTTGAACAAGGGCGTTCTCATGCGGTCAGGAAGATCGGAAGAGGGAGGATGCCAGCGCCGGGGTCAGCGGCATGTGTGCGCCGCGGTCAGCGGTTCAGCTGTCCGGCGCAATCTAGGCGCAGCGGATTAAACAGGGGGTGACCGTCCACGGCAACCTGACCGTCGCGTTCAGACACGCGCCCGGCCACCAGCAGGCGCAGGCTGGCAATCAGCAGCGGGTGCTCGACCGCCAGCACCCGCTGGGCCAGCGCGTCGGCGCTGTCGCCGGGCAGGACCGGGACCCGCGCCTGGGCCAGCACCGTGCCCGCATCCAGCTCGGGCACCACGAAGTGCACGCTGGCGCCATGCTCGGCGTCGCCGGCCTCCAGCGCGCGGGCGTGGGTGTGCAGGCCCTTGTAGAGCGGCAGCAGCGAGGGATGGATGTTGACCAGGCGACCGCTGAAGCGCTGCACGAAGGCCGGCCCGAGGATGCGCATGTAGCCGGCGCAGACCACCCAGTCCGGCGCGAACGCGGCCAGCGCATCGGCCAGGGCCGCATCGAACGCGGCGCGGTCGGCGAAGTCGGCCGGCGCGCGCGCCCAGCGCCGTTCCGGTGCCACCTTCAGCAGTGCGGCCGCGCCGGGGCGGTCGGACAGCACGCCGACCACGTCGGCGTCGAGCTGCCCGGCCGCCTGGGCATCCAGGATGGCCTGCAGGTTGCTGCCACGGCCGGAGGCCAGTACCGCGATGCGCGTACTCATGCCGGGAGGGCGTTGCCGTCGTCGAAGGCCGCGCGCACTTCCGGGCGCTTGAGGGCCACGTAGGCGTACGCACACAACGCCATGCCCAGCGGCCCGGCGAAGCAGGCCAGGAAGCTGGCACCGATGCAGTACTGCAGGCGGGTCCGCCGGCCGATGTAACGGGCGGTGAAGAACTGCACCACGCCCAGGATGGCGCACAGCACCGAGACCGCCAGCAGGAAAATGAACAGACCGAGGGGCGCGGCGTCCGGGCTGGTCGAGCCGCGTTCGCTGACGTAGCCGGCCAGGCTGATCAGCAGGAACGCGCCGTTGGCGAGAATGTGCAGGATGGCCAGCACGTAGAACAGGATGTTGAGGTTCTGCAGGTGCGAACGGATCTGCAGCGGCGTCCACTGCGAGGACGGGGCGGGCAACGGCGGCGGGGTCGGGGTCATCGGGCGCTCAGGGCAGGGCCGGCAGGGGCTGGAAGGCGGCCTTCACCGCCGGCTTCAACAGCACCACCAGGGTGAACACGCCCAGCACGGTGCCGAACGGCGTGAACAGGCACGACAGGGCCGCCACCACCAGGCAGAGCGTGTGGCGGCGGCGCTGCGCCAGGCTGCGCCCGGCCAGCACCATCAGCGACGTCATGGTCAGGCAGGTCACCAGGAACAGCGCGCCCATGCCGACGAACAACCAGCCGGCCATCTGGTCGCTGGGGCCGCCGGAGGCCTGGTTGTTGGCCGGGAACCAGCCGTTGACGATGCCAAGGCCGATCCCGATGTAGAGCAGCGGGAACAGCGAGAACAGGGCCATCAGGCCGGCCACTACGTAGTGGAAGATCGACAGCAGGCGAAGGTAGCCCTGATCCTCGAGCGGCAGCAGCGCGGGCGGGCCAACCGGGGCAGGGGCAGGGGCAGCGTCCATGCGTTTCTCCCCGATCAGCCGATGTGGACGCGTTCGGCGCCGTCGGTGGCGGCGGTGACCTCACCGATGGTCCAGTGCGCCAGGCCCAGGCCGTCCAGCGCGGTGCCGATGCGCTCGGCCTGCGCCGGCGGCACCACCAGCACGAAGCCGATGCCGCAGTTGAAGGTGCGCCACATCTCGGCGTCGGCCACGGCGCCTTCGCGCTGCAGCCACTGGAACACCGGGGGCAGGGTCCAGGCGCTGGCGCGGATGTCCAGGCCCAGGCCGTCGGGCACGACCCGGATGATGTTCTCGGTCAGGCCGCCACCGGTGATGTGGGCCATGCCGTGGATGGCCTCGCCGTGGGCCTTGAGCAGCGCCAGCACCGGCTTGACGTACAGCGCGGTCGGTGCCATCAGCGCGTCGACCAGGCGCTTGCCGTCGTCCAGCACCAGGTCGGCCGGCTGGCCGGCGCGGTCGTAGATGCGGCGGATCAGCGAGTAGCCGTTGGAGTGCGGGCCGGAGGAGGCGATGCCGATCAGCACGTCGCCCTGGGCCACGCGCGCACCGTCCAGCAGCTCGGACTTCTCCACCGCGCCCACGGTGAAGCCGGCCAGGTCGTATTCGCCCGGCGGGTACATGTCCGGCATTTCGGCGGTTTCACCACCGATCAGCGCGCAACCGGCCTCGGTGCAGCCATTGGCGATGCCGCCGACCACGGCGGCGGCCGTGTCGATGTCCAGCTTGCCGGTGGCGAAATAATCCAGGAAGAACAGCGGCTCGGCGCCCTGCACCAGCACGTCGTTCACGCACATGGCCACCAGGTCGATGCCGATGGTGTCATGGCGGCCCAGCTGCTGGGCCAGCTTCAGCTTGGTGCCCACGCCGTCGGTGCCCGAGACCAGCACCGGCTCGCGGTACTTGTTGGACAGGTCGAACAGGGCGCCGAAACCGCCCAGGCCGCCCATCACTTCCGGACGGAAGCTGCGCTTGACCAGCGGCTTGATGCGTTCGACCAGCTCGTTGCCTGCGTCGATGTCGACACCGGCGTCGCGGTAGGTCAGGGAAGGAGGGGTCGAAGACGGGGAGTTGGTCACGGGCGTGGGCGCTGCGCTGGGGTGAAAGCGGGATTTTAACAGGCCACGTTGGCGCACAGGCCCTATTCGGGCAACAATTCCCCCTGGATACGCTCTATGGAAAGTCCTGATGCGCCGCAGCCTCCTGTTTGTGATGTTCCTCGCCCTGTGCCTGCCGGTGGCCACGATGGCCCAGAGTGGCCTGCGGACCGAGGGCGATGTCGCCAGCGCCTCGGGCGCCTATGAGGCGGAGGTACCGGTCAACAGCCAGAGCGATGCCGACCGCAATGGCGCCCTGGCGCGCGCGCTGGGCAATGTGCTGGCCAAGCTCTCCGGCGACCGTGGCGTGATGGCCCGGCCGGGCGTGGCGCAGTCGCTGCGCGGGGCCAAGGACTACGTGGCCAGCTACGATTACCGCCAGGACCAGAGCACCTCGGCCAGCGGCGCCCCCAGCTACCGGACGGTGCTGGTGGCGCGCTTCCGCCAGGATGACGTGGACGGCCTGATCGGCGCGCTGGGCCTGCCGCTGTGGCCGCAGCCGCGACCCAAGCCGGTGGTCTGGCTGGCCATCGATGACGGCTCGGGCCCGCGCCTGGTCACCGTGCAGCAGGCCAATGCGGCCCGCCCGCTGCTGAACCGGGCGATCGAGCGCGGCTACAAGCTGGGCCTGCCGTCGGGCAGCGCGGCCGAGCAGGCCCTGGTCGGCGCGATCTGGCGCCAGGACACCGCCGCGGTGGCCCGTGCGTCGGCGCGCTATGCCCCGCCGATGCAGCTGGTGGGCAAGCTGTACCGCGACAAGAGCGGCGGCTGGGTAGCCGACTGGGTGTTCGTCGATGGCGGCAAGGAACTGAACAAGTGGTCCACCAAGGACACCGATGCCCGCCGCGCGATGGCCGGTGGTGCCGACGGGGCCGCCGACGCGCTGGTGCGCCGCTATGCCAAGGCCGGTGCGGCCACCGGTACGGCCGGTACCTACAGGATCGTGGTGACCGGCATCCACAGCGCCGAGGACTACATGCGCCTGGCGGCCGGGCTGCGTGAGACCCCGGTGGTGCGCAACGTCGTGCCCGTGCGCGCTGCCGGCGACCGCCTGGAACTGGCGCTGGAGATGACCACCGGCCTGGCCGGCCTGAACCGCATGCTCGGCGACAACGGCGTGCTGGTGCCGGTCGCACCGCTGCCGCTGCCCGTCCCGGTCGATGGCGACGAACCCACCGCCGCGCCCGCGCCGGCCAGCAACGAGTACCGTCTGCGATGATTCTCAGCCCCGAAGCGGAAATCGCGCAGTTCCTGCGCCGCCTCAAGTACGTGCTGGTCGCGCTGGCGGCGGGCTGGGTGATCTGGCTGCTCGGCCCGATCCTGACCCCGTTCGTGCTGGCGCTGGCCCTGGCCTGGCTGGGCGACCCGCTGGTCGACCGGATCGAGGCCACCGGCCGCTCGCGCAACACCGGCGTGGTGCTGGTGTTCGTGGCGATGATCCTGCTGATCACCGCGGCACTGCTGATCCTGGTGCCGATGATCGAGCGCCAGATCGCCACCCTGATCGCGGCGGTTCCACAGGCGCAGCAGTGGCTGATGCAGACCGGCATTCCGTGGTTCGAGCAGAAGACCGGCCTGGAGGTCATGCAGTGGATGGACCCGGACCGTCTGATCGAATGGGTGCGCAGCCATTGGCAGCAGGCCGGCGGCTTTGCCAAGACCTTCTTCGGCTACGTGTCGCGTTCGGGCTTCACGATGGTGACCTGGGTGGTCAACATCCTGCTGCTGCCGATCCTGGCGTTCTACTTCCTGCGTGACTGGGACAAGCTGGTGGAGCGGGTGGCCTCGATGATCCCGCGCAACCACATCGCCACCATCACCAAGCTCGCGCGCGAGTCGGATGAAGTGCTCGGTGCGTTCATCCGCGGCCAGTTCCTGGTGATGATCGCGCTGGGCGTGGTCTACGCGGCCGGGCTGTCGCTGGTGGGGCTCAAGCTGGGCCTGTTGATCGGCCTGGTTGCCGGTCTGATCAGCTTCATTCCCTACCTGGGCGCGACCACCGGCATCGTCATGGCCGTGGTGGCGGCACTGGTGCAGGCGCAGGGCTTCGACCTGAAGCTGCTGATCCTGGTCGGCGTGGTGTTCACCGTGGGTCAGCTGCTGGAAAGCTATGTGCTGACCCCGCGCATCGTGGGCGACAAGATCGGCCTGCATCCGGTGGCCGTCATCTTCGCGGTGATGGCCGGTGGCCAGCTGTTTGGCTTCCTGGGCATGCTGCTGGCGCTGCCGGTGGCGGCGGTGAGCAACGTGCTGCTGCGCTACGCGCACCAGCGCTACCGCGAAAGCGAACTGTATGCCGGTGAGCGCTCGGCGATCGTGCTCGATTCCTACATCGACAAGACCGACGTGGTGATCGTGGTGCCGAAGGATCCGGACGGCCAGTGAGCGTGGTCCCGCAGCTGCCGCTTGCCCTGCGCTACCCGCAGGACGAGCGCCTGGAAACCTTCATCGGCGCCCCGGACGGGGCGCTGGCGCAGCTGCGCGCGATCGCCATCGGCGCGGCGTCGGACTGGGTCTACCTGGAAGGCGCGGCAGGCACTGGCAAAACCCACCAGGCGCTGGCGATGTGCTCGCTGGCCGAGCAGGCCGGCCGGCAGCCGACGTACCTGCCGCTGAAGGCGGTGGTCGGGCGCACGCGCGCCGCGCTGGAATCGCTGGAAGGGCGCGATCTGGTCGCGCTCGATGGCCTGGATGCCGTTGCCGGGCACCGCGACGATGAAGTGGCGTTGTTCGACTTCCACAACCGCGCCCGCAGTGCCGGCATCACCCTGCTGTATACCGCCCAGCACGCCCCGGACCAGCTTGGCCTGGTGCTGCCGGACCTGCGCTCGCGCCTGCAGCAGTGCGTGCGCGTGGTGCTGCAGCCGCTGGACGACGAAGGCCGCGCGGCGGTGCTGCGCGAGCGCGCGGCGCGCCGTGGCCTGGCCATCGACGAGGCGGCGATCGAATGGCTGCTGACCCGCACCGGCCGCGAACTGGGCAGCCTGGTCAGCCTGCTGGACTGGCTGGACCGCGAATCACTGGCCGCGCAGCGGCGCATCACCGTGCCGTTCCTGCGCCAGGTGGTGGAAGAAGGCTCGCACCGCCTGTAACGCGCGCTGCCGCTGCCGCTACCGGCGCAGCGCCGCATCCAGTGCCGCCAGCCGCTCCGGCGTGCCCACATCGGTCCAGTGCCCGCGGTGATGCTGCCCGGTGACCCGGCCGTCGCCCATCGCGTGACGCAGCAACGGCGCCAGCCCGAACTGCGGCGGCGTGGCAGCGGCACCGTCGGTGCTGCCGATGACCTCGCGCCAGCCCTGCACAATCCCCGGGCGGAACACGCCGACACCGGCATAGGTCAGGCGCGGCGCATCGCCGGCATCGCCCACCGTGCCATCGTCGTGCAGGATGAAATCCCCGCGCGGATGCTGCACCGGGTTGTCGACCAGCACCAGGTGCGCATCGCCCTGCGGGTGTGCCGGCAACGCGGCGAAATCCACGTCCGTCCAGACATCGCCGTTGACCACCAGGAACGGGGCGTCGCCCAGCACCGGCAGCGCGTTGAGAATGCCGCCGCCGGTCTCCAGCGGTACCGGACCTTCGTCGATCAGGTGCAGGCGCAGCCCCCAGCGTGCGCCGTTACCCAGCGCCGGCGCGAACTGGTCGCCCAGCCACGAGGTATTGATCACCACCTCGTCGATGCCGGCCGCGGCCAGGCGCTCGAGGTGCCACACCAGCAGCGGTTTGCCGCCGGCCACCAGCAGCGGCTTGGGCGTGTGCAGGGTCAGCGGGCGCATGCGCTCGCCCTTGCCGGCGCAGAACACCAGGGCCTTCATGCGCGTGCCGGCCGCGGTTGCGCCAGCTGGGCCAGCGCAGGCTTGATGCGGTCGTCCAGCAGCGCCAGCAGCGGTGCCAGTTCGGGGTGGCGCGGCAGCACTTCGTCCAGGTAGCGGATGAAGCGCGGCGCATCGTCGAAGTAATGGCCCTTGCCGTCGCGGTCGCGCAGGCGCACGAACAGGCCGAGGATCTTCAGGTGCCGCTGCACGCCCATCCAGTCGGCGTCGCGCAGGAACTGCGGCCACGGCCGCACCGGCAGGCCGGCGGCCTGCGCCTGCGCGTGGTAGCGCGCCAGCCAGGCATCCACGCGCGCCAGCGGCCAGCTCAGGAAGGCATCCTTGAACAGGCTGACCGGGTCGTAGGCGATCGGGCCGCGCACCAGGTCCTGGAAGTCGAGCACGGCGGGCCCGCCATCAATCGGCATCAGGTTGCGCGGCATGAAATCACGGTGGGTCAGCACCTGCGGCTGGCCCAGTGCGTTGTCCATCAGGCGGCGATGCACCAGCTGCAGGCCTTCCAGCTCGCCGCAGTCCAGTTGCAGGCCCAGGTGGCGCTGCAGGAACCACTCGTCGAACAGGCCGGCGTCGCGCTGCAGCAGCGCCTCGCCGAAGCTGCCCATGCCCTCGGGCACCGCGATCGACTGCAGCCGGATCAGCTGTGCGAAGGCGGCATCGAACCATGCATCGGCGTTGGCATCGTCGATGTGGCGGGCCAGCGTGGGGCCGCCGAGGTCTTCCAGCAGCAGGAACCCCTGTTCGACATCGCGCTCGAACACCTGCGGCACGCGCACGCCGTTGGGTTCGAGCAGGTCATGCATGCGCAGCCACGGCCGCACGTCTTCCAGGCCGGGCGGGGAGTCCATCACGATGTGGCTGCCGCGCGTACTGGTGGCACGCCAGTAGCTGCGGAAGCCGGCGTCCACCGAGGCGCGGTCGAGCGCCAGGTGCGGGTCGCCAAGCATGGAACTTGCCCACTGCCGGCGGAGGTCGGCGCGCAGCGGGTCGGAAGCGGGATCGTTCATGGACGGGTACGTCGAAGCGGCGCCGGGGGCGCGCGGAAAGAGGGATGTCGCAGGACGTCAGCGTTTGCCGCTGACCAGCCGCAGCACGGCCAGGATGACGATCGCACCGGCCACCGCACCGATGAAGCCGGCCGGTTCGCCACGTGCATACCAGCCCATGTACTGGCCGAACCAGCCGGCGAACAGTGCGCCACCGATGCCCAGCACGATGGTCAGCAGGCAGCCCATGCGGTTGTTGCCCGGCATGAAAAAGCGCCCGAGCACGCCGACGATGAAGCCGACCAGGATGATGTAAAGCCAGCTGGTGCTGCCAAACAGACTATTCATGACGCCGTTTCCCGCAGGAGATGGACGCAGCCTACCAAGTGCAGGCTGCGTCCGTCACCGGTGCGATCAGCAGCAGCCGTGGCCGCCGTGGCGGGTGCCGCTGTCGGCAGCCACCGGCGAGCCGCTGGTCTCACCGCGCAGGCTGGCCGCGTAGTGCTCGCTGATCACCTTGGACACGCAGGCGGTCACGCGCTTGCCCATCGGGATGTGCAGGAACTCGTTCGGACCGTGCGCGTTGGAATGCGGGCCGAGTACGCCGGTGATCATGAACTGCGCGCCGGGGAACTTCTCGCCGAGCATGCCCATGAACGGAATCGAGCCGCCTTCGCCCATGTACATGGCCGGCTTGCCGAAGAAGGTCTGGCTGGCGTCGTCGATCGCCTTGGTCAGCCACGGCGCCATCGCCGGTGCGTTCCAGCCGGTGGAGGCCTTTTCCAGGTCCAGGGTCACTTCGGCGCCGTTCGGCGGATCGCGCAGCAGCGCGTCCTTGAGCAGCTCGCCGCAGGTCTTGCCGTCGGCGGTCGGCGGCAGGCGCAGCGACAGCTTCACCGCGGTATGCGGGCGCAGCACGTTGCCGGCCGAGGCCAGCGGCGGCATGCCGTCGATGCCGGTCACCGACAGGGCCGGGCGCCAGGTGCGGTTGAGCACCAGCTCGGTGAGGTCGTCGTTCATCGGCGTGAGGCCGTCGACCAGCGGGAATTTCTCGAAGATCGCGGTGTCCACCACATCGGCGGCGCGCTTGGCCTGTTCCAGGCGCTCGGCCGGAATCTCCACGTTCATGCCGTCGATCAGGATGCGGCCGGTGTTCTCGTCTTCGATGCGCGACAGCAGCTGGCGCAGCAGGCGGAAGCTGGACGGCACCACGCCGGAGGCATCACCGGAATGCACGCCTTCGTTGAGCACCTTCACCGAGAAATTGCCGCCGGTCAGACCGCGCAGCGAGGTGGTGCACCACAGCTGGTCGTAGTTGGCGCAGCCCGAATCCAGGCACACCACCAGCGACGGCTTGCCGATGCGGTCGGCCAGGTGATCCACGTAGGCGGGCAGGTCGTAGCTGCCCGATTCCTCGCAGGCTTCGATCAGCACCACACAGCGTGCGTGCGGCAGGCCCTGTTCCTGCAGCGCCAGCACCGCGGCCAGCGAACCGAAGATCGCATAGCCGTCATCGGCGCCGCCGCGGCCGTACAGCTTGTCACCGCGCAGCACCGGTACCCACGGGCCGAGGTCGTCGTCCCAGCCGGTCATTTCCGGCTGCTTGTCCAGGTGCCCGTACAGCAGCACGGTGTCGTCGCCGGTCTCGGCGCCGGTGGCGGGGATTTCCAGCAGGATCAGCGGCGTGCGGCCTTCCAGGCGCACCACCTCCACATTCAGGCCGGGCAGGTTCTGGGCCTTGGCCCAGTTCTCCATCAGCGTGACCGCCTGTTCCATGTACCCGTTCGCCACCCAATCAGCGTCGAACATCGGCGATTTGTTGGGGATACGGATGTAATCGACCAGTTGCGGGACGATGTCGTTGTCCCACTTGTCACTGAGGAATTGGCCGAGTTTGGCGCTGTCCATCTGAAGCTCCGAGTGCAATGGCTAGTCCTCACATTCTACGCCTCCGACCGGGGTAGGGATTTCCCTACATCACGTCGGGTATTTGGCCGGCTGTGTGAAGGCGCAGTGGACGATAGGCTGTGTGTATGTGGCGCGGGACACTGTTTCAGCCGAAGGGAATGTCGGCAGGCACTGTTTCCAAGTCACAAGGAGTTTCACTGTGGGGCCTTGGGTTTCGTGGAAGGCGCTCGCGCTGGGAATGCTGTTGATGTGGCCTGCCTTCGCGGCGGACCGGATCGACATCAATACCGCCGACGCGTCGATGCTGGAGCAGGGACTGGCGAACGTAGGGCCCAGACGGGCTGAGGCGATCGTTGCATACCGGCGACAACACGGCCCTTTTCTTCGAGTCGAGGATCTGACTCGGGTGAAGGGGATAGGGACAGCAACCGTCGAACGGAATCGACAGCGGATGACGGCAGGCATCAGGACGATGCCCGCCGGGGAACCTCCCCGGAAGGAGGCTCCGCGCTCCGTACCCAGGCGCTGACGGACAGGATTGCGGGAGACCGGCAGGACGCTGGTCGGCCACCCGGGCAGGACGCCCGGGTGGTGCCCAACGCTGCAGGGACGCGCATGCCGCACGGACGCGGCGCCAATGGAAGGCAGGACACCACCAGGACGGTGGCATCCAGACCCGGGAAGGGAATGCGATGGCGGATTGAACAACGACCCAGTGCAGGGAGCATGGTCGGGACCCATTTGGCAGGATGCGAAAGGGGGAAGGCGGGATGCCGACAAGGACGTAAAGATTGCCCGGTACCGTACAGGACGTATGGCCGGGCAATTTCTTTTTGCGCGCGCGCAGCGCAACGCGCAGGCGGGAATCACCACTGCAGTGCGACGCATCGTGTAGCCTCGGCGCGTCACT
Source organism: Stenotrophomonas sp. GZD-301 (assembly GCF_049310345.1). Lineage (NCBI taxonomy): Bacteria > Pseudomonadati > Pseudomonadota > Gammaproteobacteria > Lysobacterales > Lysobacteraceae > Stenotrophomonas > Stenotrophomonas sp. GZD-301. Next base: position 28,359 of record NZ_JBMOWY010000061.1, read on the forward strand.
GCAAAGGAATGAAGCAATGCGCGTACGTCGTTGTCTGTTGAGCGGGTTGGCATGCGCGCTTGTCGCTGCACTGTCGCTGGCCCATGCCGCCACGCCGCCGCCCACGGCGACGCCGCTCACCACCCCGGCCGTACGCGGCCCCACCGACCTCAAGCCCGGCGAGTTCCTCTGGCATCCGGAGATCTCGCCGGCCGGGCCGATCGTGCTGGTGGTCAGCCTGGATGAGCAGCGCGCGTACGTGTACCGGAACGGCATCGCCATCGGGCTGAGCACCATCAGCTCGGGCAAGACCGGGCACGAAACGCCGACCGGGGTGTTCACCATCCTGCAGAAGGACAAGGACCACCGGTCCAATCTCTACAACAGCGCGCCGATGCCGTACATGCAGCGGCTGACCTGGGATGGCATCGCGCTGCATGGCGGGAGCCTGCCGGGACATCCGGCATCGCACGGCTGCGTGCGCCTGCCGCAGGCGTTCGCGCAGAAGCTGTTCGGCGAGACCAAACGCGGCGACACCGTGGTGGTGGCCGATGCCAAGAGCGCACCGATGACGCTGGCGTATCCGGCGGTGCTGGCGCCGGTCAACAGCACCGGCAAACCGCTGGTCGAAACCACCGCTGCACCGGACCACTACTGGAATGACGCCGCTGCGCCGTCCGGGCAGGTCGGCATTCTGGTCAGCCTGCACGACCAGCGGCTGTACGTGCTGCGCGACGGCGTGCTGATCGGCGAATCACGGCTGGAAGCCAAGGCGCTGCCGGCCTTCGAGGGCACCACGCTGTTTGTGATGCAGCAGGGGTACTCGGATGTGCCCAGCCCACTGGACGCGCACCAGCGCCTGCACAAGTGGACGGCGTACCCGCTGCTGGGCCAGAGCGAGGGCAACGCCAGCCCGGACCTGCTGGCCACGCCGAGCCTGCCGATGGCGCTGCCACCGGCCTTTGCAGAGCAGCTGTACAAGGCGCTGGTGCCGGGCACCACGCTGCTGGTGACCAGCCTGCCGGCGGTACGCCCGGTGGCCGATGAACAGAACCTGCAGCCGGTCTTGGAATCCGACGCCCCGGGGTCCACCTTGTAAGGACTGCTTCCCTGGCTGGTGGTTGCCCATGTCTGCTGTGAACGCCTTGTCCGCCGTTGCGTTCGGCCTGATTGCGTCCGCTTCGGCGGGCGCAGGCGCGGTGCCCGTGGCGGCCGCTGCGCCTGCCGCGACGAGCGCGGCGCGGCCGGCGGCGCACGACCCGGCCCAGTTGGCCGAGATGCTGGCGCGCGCGGCCCCGTCGGCCGACCGCAGCGTGCTGCAGTTGGCAGCCAAGGCGATGTCGTGCGCGCAGCGCCGGCCGGACCTCGGCGTCGACCCGGCGCGGCTGAGCGTGATCGACTATTCGCGTCCCTCAACCGAACCGCGCATGTGGGTCTTCGACCTGTCCCGGCAGACGCTGCTGTTCGAGGAATGGGTGGCGCACGGCCGCAACAGCGGCGGCAACCGCACCGAGCATTTCTCCAACCGCGACGGCAGCTTCATGTCCAGCCTGGGCGCGTTCACGGCGAAGGAAACCTACATGGGCGGCAACGGCTACTCGCTGCGCCTGGAAGGCCTGGAGCCGGGCTTCAATGACAACGCGCGCGACCGGGCCATCGTCATCCACGGTGCGCCGTACGTGAACCCCACGTTCGCCCGCATGCAGGGCCGGCTCGGCCGCAGCCTCGGCTGCCCGGCCGTGCGGCTGACGGTGGCCAAACCGCTGATCGACAGCCTGCGCGGTGGCGCGATGGTGTTCGCCTACTACCCGGACAAGGACTGGCTGGCGCGCTCGCGGCTGCTGGCGCCGGACTGCGGTGGCAGCGCCGGCTGAGGCACAATGCCGGCATGTCGACCGATACCTTCCTGAGCGCGGCCACGCGCGTGATTCCCACGGTGGAGTACCGCCGCGAGCGCTGGCGCAATGGCCTGGGCTGGACCCGCGAGATTCTGCGCGTGCCCGACACCGATGACTGGCAGCTGCGCCTGTCGATCGCCGAGATCGAGCAGGACGCCGCCTTCTCCGCTTTTCCCGGCATCGAACGTGAGCTGGTGCTGCTGCGCGGCGAAGGCCTGCGCCTGCGCTTTGCCGATGGCACGCTGCACACCCTGATGCCGCCGCACGATCGGCTGCGCTTTGCCGGCGAAGCCGAGCTGAGCGGCGAGCTGGTGGACGGTGTCACCCACGACTTCAACCTGATGTGGCGCCGCGATGCGGTGAACGCCGAACTGCTGCATCGCCCGCTGGTGGGCAGCATGTTCTTCTTCACCGAACCGACCACCGCCTGGGCGATCCACCTGCTGGCCGGGCAGGCCGCGTTCGAGGGCGAACCGGCGCTGCCGCCGCTGCAGGCCGGCGATACCGCCTGGCTGGGCGCAGGGCCGCGCCGGCGTTACGCGTTGTGTGGCGGTGGCGAGCTGCTTGCCATCCGCGTGGCGCCCGGCGCCGCCGGCACCTAGTACACGTCGCGGCGGTAACGGCCGGCCACGATCAGGGCTTCCTTGCCTTCGCGGCCGAGTGCCTGTTCGATCACCGCATCCACCGCCGGGGCCATGCCCTGCAGGCTGCCGCAGACCAGGATCGTGGCGCCGTCGGCGACCCAGCGCTGCAGCACGTCGAGATGCGCGCGCAGGTGGTCCTGCACGTAACGATGCTCGCCTCCGTCACGGCTGAACACCGCATCGCGGCGCTCGATCCAGCCCTCGCGCTGCCAGGTGCGCAGGTCATCGCCGAAGAAGTCGTCGTGCGCGGCGGTACGTTCGCCCGACAGCAGCCAGTTGCGGCGTGCCCCGGCGTCGATGCGGGCACGCAGATGCGCACGCAATCCGGCGATGCCGGTGCCGTTGCCGATCAGGATCAACGGTGCCTGCGGTGACGGCGGGTGGAAATTCGGATTGCTGCGGAAGCGCAGATCGATGCGCCCGCCCAGTGCGGCGTGATCGCAGAGCCAGCCGCTGCCCAGGCCGGGCGTGCCGTCCGGGCGCAGGTGGCGGCGCAGCAACAGCGTCACCTGTCCTTCGACCGGCATGCTGGCAATGGAGTACTCGCGGTGCGGCAGCGGCGTGAGCGACGCGACCAGCGCCGTGTCGTCGGCGGGCACCGCCTCCGGCAGGGTGGGCAGGTGCGCGCGCGCCAGGTGGGCCGACAGCGGCTCGCCGCCGACCATCGCTGCGCCGTCGCGTGCGTGGGTGGTCAGCCAGGCGGCCACGTCGGCGGGGGCGTGCCGGGGGCCGATTTCGACCACATCGCCGGCCTGCCAGGCGGGCAGGGCGCCGTCGGCCGGCACCAGCGCGATCTGCCAGGTGCCGGTGCCCGGGCTGCCGGGGTTCACCAGTGCGCGCGCCTGCAGGCACCAGTGCCGGTACTCGGCCGGGGTCCAGTCGGGCAGGTCGGTGGCGGTGCCGCCGAGCTGGCCGAGCAGCTGCTGCCAATGGCGCAGCGCGGCGGGGTCGGCGTTGTCCACCTCCACCGCATCAAACAGCGGATGGGCGCCGTGCTGGCGCAGCCACGCGTCGAGCTGGTGGCCGAACGCGCAGAAATGCCCGTAGCTGCGGTCGCCCAGCGCCAGCACGCCGTAGTGCAGCCCGGGCAGGGCCAGCGTCTGCGGCATCACCCGGCGCAGGAACGGCAGGGCATGGTCCGGAGCATCGCCTTCGCCGGTGGTGCTGACGATGAACAACGCCTGCGTGGCCTGCTGCAGCGCGGCCGCGTCGATCTGGTGCAGGCCGCGGACGCGGACCGCCACGCCGGCTGCGCGCAGGGCGTCGGCGCTGCGTTCGCACAGCTGCTGGGCGAAACCGGTCTGGCTGGCCCACACCAGCAGGAGCGGCGGCGGGCCGCCGCTGCCGGCGGTGTCGTCGCGGGGACGGCCACGCCACCACACCGTGGCGCAGAACGCCGCATACGCCACCACGCTGCCGGCGGCCCAGCGCCACTGCGCGGGCAGCGGTGCGCTCTGCCACCACCCGTCGTGCTGGTGCAGGCGCAGCAGCAGTCCGGCGATCAGCGCCAGCAGCGCGATCACGGCGGCGTTGCCCAAGGCGGCGCGCGAGGGGAAGGTCATGCGCTGCCCGCCGCATCATCGGCCAGCAGCTGCGCGAAGGCCGGGCTCAGGTGTTCATCGATGCCCTGCGCGCCACGGATCACGAAGCGGGCAGCCAGGCCGTGGGTGCGCGCGAAGGCGAGGCCCTGGTCAACGCCCATCACGGTCAATGCGGTGGCCCAGGCATCGGCCTGCATCGCATCGGACGCGACCACGGTGACCGCGGCGGCCGCACGCGCCACCGGCGTGCCGAGGCGCGGATCCAGGGTGTGGCTGAACTGCGCGCCGTCCTGTTCGAAGTGATGCCAGCGGTCACCCGAGGTGGCGACGGCGCGGCCATCGAGCGCAAGCACGCGCGGCGGGTGGGTTGCCTGTGCATCGTCCTCCGGGGCCGATTCGACCAGCACGCGCCACGGCTGGCCGTCGGGCTTGCGCCCGTAGCCATGCAGTTCGCCGCCCACTTCCACCAGCGCGGCGTGCACGCCCTGCCGGCGCAGCCACTCGACGATCTGGTCGACACCGAAGCCCTTGGCGATGGCCGAGAGATCCAGTTCCAGACCACCGGGTTGGTACAGCCGGCCGGGTTCATGCCGCAGGCGCTGCCAGCCACAGCGTGCGCGCGTGGCGGCCAGCGTCGGCGCATCCGGCACGCGCTGGGCCTGTGCCTGCGCGCCGAAGCCCCACAACGCTACCAGCGGGCCGACCGTGGGATCGAAGGCGCCCCCGCTGCGCCGGGCGATGTCCAGCGCGCACTGCGCGACGGTATCGAACAGCGGCGGGATGGTCTGCCAGCTGCCGGCATCGGCGCGGTTGAAGCGCGTGATGTCGCTGCCGGCTTCCCAGGTGCTCATCTGCGCCACGATGGCGTCGAGCTGGGCCTGGATGCCGCCATGCAGCGGGTGCAGGTCACGCGTGCGCGCCACCGCCAGCGTTACCTGCCAGGTGGTCCCCATGCTGTGGCCACCGAGGCGGGCGATGTCGAGGAGCGTGTCGTTCATGGGCAAGGGCAGACACGCCGGGCAGGGCCCGGCGCGCGGTTACTGCGGCAGCACTTCCAGGGTGGCAACGTAGCTCAGGCGACGGGTCTTGGCCTGCTTGACGGACACCTTCCTGTCTTCGGTGCCGGTTTCCAGCCAGTACATGCCGGCCTCGGGCCAGGTGACGGTGAACTCGCCCTTCTTGTCGGTGGTGACCTTGATCTCTTCCTGGGCGTTGCGATAGCGCGTGCCGCCGCGGGTGATCTCGAACGCCAGGCCGGCGCGCGGCTTGCCATCGACCAGCACGCGGAAGGAGGCCGGCTCGCCGGCAACCAGGTCGTTGGGATGGGCCAGTGCGACCATCTCGATGCCCTGCCTGGTGGGCTTGAGTGCGGTGTCGTTCGGGGTGCCGTTGGTGACGAAGGTTTCCACGCGGCCGACCGACTGCGACACCTTCAGGTTCTTGGCCTTCTTCGGCACTTCGCTGGCGAAGGTGGCTGCAGTACCGCGCCAGCGCTTGGGCTTGCCGTCTTCGTCCCAGGTGGCCGACAGGCCGTTGTTGACGGTGGCCAGGCGGTAGGTGCCCTGCTGGGTCAGCTCAACGTCGAACACGCTGCGGAACTTGCCGGTGGAGGCGTTCTGCGGCTGCACGGTGGTGCCGTCCGGCGCGGTGATCACCAGGTTGTCCAGGCGCAGCGGCACGTGGTTGAAATAGAACAGGTCGTTGGACACGGCCGCATCGACGGTGATCCACGGGTTGGTGCCGGCGATGACGGTCTGCGAGGGCTGCAGCCAGGCCTTGTGGGCCAGTGCGGAGAACGGAAGGGCGGCGGCCAGGGCGGCGGCTAGGACGAGCGTGCGCTTCATCAACAACTCCAGGGAAAGGGAAAGAATCAGGGCTTGGCCGACAGCGTGACCAGGCCGAGCTCGGTGCTGCCCTGGGCCTTGCCGGTCTGTGCGGACGTGGCAGGCCAGGTGAACGGGATCTTGAGCAGTTCACGGCCGCCGACTTCGCGCACCGCTTCCACTACCAGCGTGTAGTTGCCCGGGGCCAGGGCCTTCAGCGCCGGCTGCCGATCGTTGAACGACAGCGCATGCTTGCCGACCGGGCGGGTCGGGCCGGTGACACCGTCGACCGGCACGTCCAGCGTGCGGCCGCTCTTGCGCCACCACTGGCGCAGGTCGGGCAGCCACTTGGTGCCGTGGCCTTCGCTGTTGCTGGTCTGCTGGTACCAGACCGACAGGTTGGCCGCGACCTTCTGATCGGCGCCTTCCAGCCACACCGCGACGTAGGGCCGGTGGTACTCGGCGACGTTGAGCTTGGGCACCTCGACGGTGATGTCCAGGGTGGTGGCATAGGCCGGCGAGGTGGCCAGCAGGCCGCTCAGGGCGATGGTCAGGGTGACGCGCATGGTGCGGCTCCGGAAGGGAAGACGGTCAATGGATGAGGATCAGGGCGATCAGCAGCGGCACCAGCAGGCCCAGCCCGACCAGCGGCCAGGTCATGCGGCGCTGGCGCGCGTGCAGATGCAGCAGGAACAGGCCGGTGATGCAGAAGACCAGGCAGGCGACGGCGAAGATGTCCAGGAACCAGCCCCAGGCCGGGCCGGCGTTGCGGCCTTTGTGGAGGTCGTTGAAATAGGAGACCCAGCCGCGCGCGGTGGATTCGTATTCCACGGCACCGGAGTCGCGGTCGATGCTCAGCCAGGCGTCGGCGCCGGGGCTGGGCATGGAGAGATAGATTTCGCCGTCGGACCACTCGGCCGGGCGGCGGCCGATGGCGATGCCGAGCTGGGCATCCAGCCAGCGGCTGGCCTTGCGCGGCAGCGGGGCATGGCCGTCGGCGCGGTCGCCGAGCGTGCCCAGCAGGTCGGCCGGCAGCGTCAACTGCTGGCTGACCACCACCGGTTTGGCTTCGATCTTCGCCGCGTGGTTGAGGGTGATGCCGGTGGCGGCAAACAGCAGCATGCCGATCAGACAGACGGCCGAGCTTATCCAGTGCCACTGGTGCAGCGTGCGCAGCCAGAAGCCGCGGCTTTGTTGTTGCTGCACGCTGGAGGAGGGAGTGGCCACAGGCAGGGGATGAGGAACTGAATGGCGAATTACACCATTGATGAGAATGGTTCGCAATTTTGGGCGGGAGGGGTGTGCCGACCAACGGTCGGCACCTACCAGGCATGTGTGCCGACCAACGGTCGGCACCTACCAGGCATGTGTGCCGACCAACGGTCGGCACCTACCTTAGAACTTGGCGTTCAGCGACATCCAGTAGCTGCGACGCTGGTCCTTGGTCGCGTAGTCGTCCACGCAGTTGTACTCGCTGTCGCTGATCAGCACGCACGACTGGGACACGAAGTCCTTGTCGAACAGGTTGTTGACGCGTGCGTTGAGGGTCAGCCACGGGGTGATGTTCCAGCTGCCACCGAGGTGGAAGATGGTGTAGTCCTCGTAGTAGCGCACCTGCGAGGTGCTCACGCCGCCGACGTTGGTCACCAGGGTGTCGCGGTAGCGGTCGTAGCGGCCTTCGCCGATCAGCGACAGGCTGACCGCGTCGTTGAGCTGCCAGTTCAGGCTGGCATTGGCCATGTGCCGGGCCGGGGTGGTGGTGCCGCCCACCGGCTTGCCCTTGTCCACGCCACTGGTCTGCTCGGAACGGGTGTAGGTGTAGTTGCCGCGCAGCTGCAGGTTGTCCAGCAGGTCCACGTAGGCCGCCGCTTCCACGCCCTTGGTTTCGGCCTTGTCCACGTTCACGCTCTGGGTGAACGTGCTGTAGCCCAGCTCGGCCCAGCCCGGGCCCACGTCCACGCAGTAGCCGCCGCCGGCGGGGGCGACCTCGCAGTTCGGGAACGTGCCGCCGCTGGCGATCTTGTCGTCGAACTGGTTGAAGAAGCCGGTGACGTTGAAGCCCCAGTCGGCGCCTTCGTAGTAGGCGGCCAGCTCATAGTTGGTGCTGGTTTCCGGCTTGAGGTTGGGCGAACCCACCAGCGGCAGCACGCCCTGGCCACCGAAACCGGTGACGCCGGGGAACAGCTGGTCCGGGCGCGGGGTCTTGTAGCCGGTGCTCACGCCACCCTTGACGGTCCACGCGTCGCTGGCGTTCCACACCAGGTAGCCGCGCGGGCTGAGGTGGCTGCCGAAGATGTTGTGGTGGTCGTAGCGCAGGCCGACGGTGGCGGTCAGCGTGTCGGTCAGCGACCAGTTGTCCTCGGCGAACACCGACCACATGCGGTGCTTCTGCTTCACGTTGTCCTGGTAGCCGTTGCCGTCCATGCCGAACACGCCGTCGGTCATGTCTGTGTCGGTGTACTGGCCGCCCACGGTGAGCTTGTGCGCGCCGAAGGTCATGTCCAGCATTGTGTCGAGCACGATGCCTTCCAGTTCCATCGTGCGCAGCGGACGCGGCAGGAAGGCCTGCAGGCGTGCCAGCTCGGCGGGGTTCAGGGCGGTCAGTGCGTTGCCGCGGCCGGCGGCACAGTTGTTGGCCGCGCCGGTGCGGCGGCACACGTCGTTCCACAGGGTCTGCAGATCGGCGCGCTCGTCCAGGGTCAGCGGCAGCGAGCGGCCCAGGTTGTTGCTGGTGGTGTGGGTCAGCGTGGTCTGCCAGGTGCCGAAGTCGTACCGGCCCTGGTGGGTCAGGGCCACCTGGTCGCGCTCATAGCGCTGGTAGGCGGTGTAGCCCACGCGCGGCTGCACCACGCGGCGGGTGATGGTGCCGGTGCCGTTGGGGTTGGGAAGGGTGGCATTGCCCACGCGCCACAGGCTGGCCAGGCTGTCCAGCGTGCCGGTCTGGCCCTGGCTGTTGTCGTACTTCTGCCGCGACACGTCGTAGTCCAGCCACAGGTCGTGGTCATCGTTGACGGTGAAGCTCAGGCGCAGGCCGGTGTTCCAGTTGGTGTTGGCCACCGCCTTGCCGCCGCCGCCGAAGCCGATGCTGCGCGCCCACAGCGTGCCGTCGGGCAGCGGCAGGTCGTCCCATTCCGGGTTGGAGGCCTTGGCATCGTAATAGCTGCCGCGCACCGACAGGCCGATGCGGTCCTTGACCAGCGGGCCGCTCAGGTACACGTCGGTGGTGCGCGCATCGCCGAACTGGTCGTCCTGCTGCACGGTGAAGCCCTGGGTGACCGAGCCGTGCCAGGTGTCCTGGTTGCGGCGGGTGATGATGTTGATCACCCCGCCCATCGCGTCCGAGCCGTACAGGGTGGACATCGGGCCGCGCACCACTTCGATGCGCTCGATGGCATCCAGCGGCGGCAGGTAGGCGAACTGGCCGCCGCCGAAGTTGTTCGGGTACAGCTGGCCCACGTTGCTCTGGCGGCGGCCGTCGATCAGCACCAGGGTGTACTCCGACGGCATGCCGCGCATGGAGATGGTGGCGCGGCCGTTCTTGTCGGTGGTTTCCATGCCCACGTCGATGCCTTCGACGTCGCGCAGCGCATCGACCAGGCTGGTGTAGGGGCGCTTGCTGAGCTCTTCGCGGCTGACCACGCTGATGCTGGCCGGCGCGTCGGTGATCTTCTGCTCGAAGCCCGAGGCGGTGACCACCACCTTGTCCAGGGTCTGCGGGGCGCCGCTGCCACTGGCGAAGGCCGGCGCCGACAGCGCGCCGAGCAGGGCGATGGACAGGGTGTGGCGGGACAGGGACGTGCGGCGACGCTGGCGCAGGGCCATGAGCAATACCTCGAAAGAAAAAGACGGATGCGCGGTGCGCGGGCCATCGGCCTCGGCACCTGCTGGAGATCAGGGGTGGGCCCGCAAGGCGGGCCGGCAGCGGCGGTACCGGCAGCGCGACGCGGTAGCGTCGGCCGTGGCCGGGATCAGCCCTGCGGGGGCGCCTGGCCGCGCTGGACGCGCAGGCCGGGGGCAGCAGGCAGCGGCGTGGCCGGTGCCGAATCGATCGAGGGGGCCACCTGCGGTGGCGCGGCCACCAGGGTGGCCATCAGCGCGTCCAGTCCGTCGGCCGCAGTGGCGGACGGAACCAGGGGCGGTGCAACGGCGGCACGCGCGCTGGCGAGCCGGCGCGGCTTGGCCGGGGCCTCTTCCTGCGGGGCGGATTCGCCGCCGCCGGGCAGGCGTTCTTCCATCGGCGCCTGCACCAGGTGCGCACTGCCGGGCACGGCGTGCCCGAGCATCGGCAGGACGGCCAGCAGCATCGACAGCAGGGCCAGCCAGGCCAGCACCGTCGCCAACGCCGGACGCTGCCCGCGCATGGCGGGAGCGAAGCTGCGGTGGCGGTGCGGATGGCGCAAGACGATTCCCTGCAAGGCGGTGGGTGAGGCAACTCGCCTCGGCGGCCACGCGCCGGCAGCGGCGCAGGCGGGTGGCCAACGGCGCAGGGTGGGGCGTGGGGCGGCGGGATTGTAGGTGAGATTGGTTATCCGACGCAAATGCGAATGATTTGCGACTGTAGTCAGGTGTTGCCGTCGCCCAGCAGGCCGCGGACCTGCGCATGCGGGGAGGCCGCCAGCAGCGGGCGGATATGCGCCTGGAACGAGGGGCTGCCGGTGGCGAGCGCGCGCTGCAGCCAGCCCACGGCTGCGTCCACCTGGCCTGCCGCGAGCAGCAGCGAGGCATGGCTGGCCTGGCCGCGGAAGTCGCCGGCCTCGGCCGAGCGCCGGTACCACGCCGGTGCGGCAGCCGGGTCGGCCGCCACGCCGATGCCGTCTTCCAGGCAGCGGCCCACCAGGTTCATCGATTTGGCATGGCCGCGCTCGGCCGCCTGCAGGTACAGCGTGTACGCGGCGCGCTCGTCGCGGGCGGTGCCGCGCCCGGTACCCACCAGGTTGGCCAGGTTGTACAGCCCCCAGTCCAGCCCCGCCTCGGCGGCAGCGCGGTACCAGACCACGGCCAGTTCCAGGTTGACGGGGGTGCCTGTGCCGAGCTCATGGCAGCGCCCCAGCATGTTGGCCGCAATGGCCAGCCCGCCGTTGGCGGCGCGCTCGAACCAGTGCATGGCGGCGGCGGCATCCTGCGCCACCCCGCGGCCTTCCATGCGCGCCTGCCCGAGCAGGAACTGCGCCTGCGCGTCGCCGCGTTGCGCCGTGGCTTCCAGCACGGCCAGCGCCGCTGCAGGATCACGCTGCATCAGGGCGACCAGCGCATCGGTGTCCAGCGCGTCGGCGGTCGGCTCAGACATCGGCCCATTGCCGCAGCAGGTTGTGATACACGCCGGTGAGATTGACCAGCGCGGGGTGTTCGGGGTGATCGTGGGTGAGGCGGCGGATGGACACGTCCAGATCCCACATCAGGCGGCGCTGGCCGTCGTCGCGCAGCATGCTCTGGATCCAGAAAAAGGACGCCAGCCGCGCACCGGCGGTGACCGGGGTGACCTGGTGCAGGCTGGTGCCGGGGTAGAGCACCATGTGGCCGGCCGGCAGCTTGACCCGCTGGTTGCCGTAGGTGTCTTCGATGACCAGTTCGCCGCCCTCGTACTCGTCCGGATCGCTCAGGAACAGGGTGGCCGACAGGTCGGTGCGCACAGGCTGCGGCTGGCCGGCGGCGCTGTAGTCGTAGCGCACGGCGTTGTCCACATGGAACCCGAACGTCTGCCCCGGCTGGTAGCAGTTGAACAGCGGCGGGAAGATGCGGCGCGGCAGTGCGGCGGAGAAGAACGTGCTGTTGCGGCCGAGCGCGTCGAGGATGATCGAGCCGATCGCGCGGGCGGCCGGGTCGGACTCGGGCAGCTGCAGGTTGTGCTTGGCCTGTGCGGACTGGTAGCCCGCCGTCAGGCGCCCGTCGGTCCAGCCGGCAGTGGCCAGTTGCCGGCGGGCCAGGCTGACCTGCTCGGCGGTGAGAACGTCGGGAATGTGCAGCAGCATGGTCGGCTCCCGCACCTCCCGCGCCGGTGCGCGGGAGGTGGCGTGTGGCTTAGAACGAGAAGTTGAACGCCAGCGTTGCCGAGCGGCCCGGCGCGATGGCGGCGTAGTGCGAAGCGTACGCCTTGGTGAAGTAGGTTTTGTTGGTCAGGTTCTGCACGTTCAACTGCAGGCTGTAGCGCGGGTTGAACTGGTAGCCCACCATCGCGTCCCAGCGGGTATACGACGGCACCCACTTGGTGTTGTTGACGTTGCCGTACACCTTGTCCACGTAGTTGGCGCCGGCGCCCAGGCTCAGGCCGGGCACGAACGACGGGGCCCAGGTGGTCCACAGGCTGGCGCTGTGCTTGGCGGTGTTGGGGAACTGATTGCCGTTGTACGGCGAGGGCACGTACGCGCCGTTGACCAGCAGGAAGCCGTTGTCTTCGACCACCGCGTCGAGGTAGGTGTAGCCACCGAAGACCTGCCAGCCCTCCACGATGGTGCCGCTGAAGCCGATCTCGGCACCCTTGACCTTCTTGCGGCCGGCGTTCTGGGTGGTGCCCGCGTCATTGAGCACGCGCGCGTTGGTCATCTCGGTCTCGAAGATCGCACCGGTCAGCGACAGGCGGGCATCGAACAGGTCCCACTTGGTGCCCAGCTCGATGTTGCGGCTGCGCTGCGGTTCGAGATCCTTGATGGTGGCGGTGATGCCGTCGGCACCGTCGCCGCCGTCCACGCCCACCGGGGTGGACGAGGTGCCCCACGACAGGTAGATGCTGCCGTTGGCGACCGGCTTGTAGACCAGGCCGGCCTGGCCGTTCCAGAACGAGCTGTCGTTGCGCAGGTACTGCACGTTGGCCGCTGCGGTGGGGTTGAACAGGTGGGTGCTGTAGTCGTCGAAGCGCGCGCCCAGGTTCAGCATCCACTGGTCGTTGAAGCTGATGGTGTCGAACACGTACGCGGACGTGGTGCGGGTGGTCTGGCGCACATCGTTGAGCGGATTGCTGCGGGTCACCGTGTGGGTCGCCGACCACGGGTCGTTCGGGTTCGGGTTGGTCAGGTCGGTGCAGTTGTAGCCGGTGGCGGCGCCGGTGGTCGGGCAGCTCTGGTTGCCGGTGACCGGATTGTTGGTGCCGCCGGTGGTCTGGCCGTTCGGACGCACCACATCGCCGATCAGGTAGCTGCCGCGCACGGTCTTCTCATCGCTGTATTCCACACCGGCAGTGAAGCTGTGACGCAGCGGGCCGGTCTCCAGTTCGCCGGTGACGCTGGTCTGGTTGACGAAGCTGTCGGTCTGCGTGGCGCGCGAGTTGGTGCGGCGCCAGACGGTGCCGAACAGGTTCGGGTTGCCCTTGCTGTCGTCCGGCTGGGTCCACAGGTAGTTGTTGCGGGTGTCGCCGTAACGGGTGATGTTGCGCAGGACGATGCCGCCGAAGTCGTGCGACAGGTTCAGCGTGGTGATGTCCGCCCGGGTCTTCTGGAAGTCGCGGTCGACCAGGCCATAGAACGCATCGCGGTTGGTCACGATCGGGCTGCCGTCGCCGTTCAGCGGTACGTTGGCGCCGCTGTTGAACGGGTTGTTGAACGGGAAGCCGCCGGCATCGGGCAGGTCGTCGGTTTCCATGTGGTAATGGCTGATCACCGCCTGGGTCGGGCCGTTCAGGCCGAACGCCAGCGACGGCGCGATGCCCCAGCGGCTGGTGTTGACCGCATCGCGGCCGGCCACGTCCGCGTCGTGGCTCATGATGTTCACGCGGGCGGCGATGCCGTCGCCGATCACCTCGTTGGCGTCCAGCGTGCCGCGGCGGTAGCTGTCGGTGCCGGCGGCCAGCGAACCCCGCACGAAGCTGTCCAGCTTCGGGGTCTTGCTGACCAGGCTGATGGTGCCGCCGGCCGAGCCACGCCCGGAGTAGGCCGAGCTCGGGCCCTTGACCACGTCGATCTGCTCGATCGCGAACACTTCGCGGGTCTGGCTGCCGGCGTCGCGCAGGCCGTCCACATAGATGTCCGAGGCCGAGTCGAAGCCACGGATGAAGGGACGGTCACCGGTCGGGTTGCCGCCTTCACCGGCACCGAAGGTGATGCCCGGCACCGTGCGCAGCGCATCGAGCAGGGTGGTGGCGGCCGTCTGCTCGATCACCTGCTGGGAAATCACGCTGACCGACTTGGGGGTGTCCAGCAGCGGCGCGGTGAACTTGGACGACTGCGGGCGCACACGCTCGCCGTGCACATCCACGCCATCCAGCTCGGTGGCGCGCTGCGGATCGGCGGCGGCATCGGTTTCGGCGTGGGCCAGGGCGGGGGCGGCGATGGCCAGCAGCAGGGCGGACGACAGCGGCGTGGGACGGACGGTCATGGGATTTCCTGGGGATAGGCGGGAAGACAGCGGAAACGAACGGGCAGGCGCGGCCCACAACGGCGCGGCGCGCAGGCGTGCAGGGCATCAACGCAGGGCGTTGACGCCGGAATCAGGCGTAGGGAGGGGCGTGGCCGGGGTTGAGCCGCAGTGCGGGTTCCGGCCGCTGCCAACGCAGCGCGTCGGCGCGCCACAACGGCACCCGGGCGATCCACGGGGTACGGTGGCTGGCGCGGCGGATGGCGGTGCGGTCCGACTCGGCGTCGCCGCCGCTCTCGCTGCCCAGGCCGGCGGTGTGTACCGCTTCGGGGCCGGGTGCCGGCGCAGGCGGGACATGGGACAGGAGACTCAGGGCGCTGTGGCCGGGCGCCTCGAACGCGGCGGCCGGGCTGCCCGGCGTGCCGGGGCGGCCGCTGTCGCCCAGCCACGCCAGGCCAAGCAGCACCACGCAGAGCGTGGCCCACAGGGCGGCGATACCGAAGCTGGGGCGGCGACGAAGCACGAAGGACCGGGCAGGAGCGGGCGTAGTGCCGCAACGCCTATGTTAATAGCAACAATTCGCGTTATCAAAGACCCGCCATTCAGGCGTCAGAACCGGTCAGTCGCGGTCGTCGCGGGCCCAGACCGCATCGTGCTCACGCTTGACCGGGAACCGGGCCACCGGCGAGTAGGCCGGCGCACACAGGGCGCGGCCGTCGCGGATGTCGAAGCGCGCGCCGTGCAGCACGCACTCGATGCTGCCCTCGGCGGTGTCGAAGGTGCCCGAGGACAGCTCGAACTCGTCGTGCGTGCACTGGTCTTCCAGCGCATACAGCTCGCCGTCCAGGTTGAACACCACGATCGGCGTGCCGGTCACCTCGTCGAAGGTGCTCTTCATCTCGCCGGGCAGCAGCTCGGCGCTGGCGCAGACGAAGGTCCAGGTCTCGCTCATGCCTGGGCCACCAGCGGCTTTTCGAGGATCTCGAACTGCAGATCGTCGCGCTTGGGAATGCCGAAGCGTTCGTCGCCGTAGGGGAACGGCTTCTTGATCCCGGTGCGGCGGTAGCCGCGGCGCTCGTAGAAGGCGATCAGCTCGTCGCGGATGTCGATCACCGTCATCTGGATCACGTCCAGCTGCCAGGTCGCGGCCGCATGGGCCTCGGCGGCCTCCATCACCTGCTTGCCCACGCCGCCGCCCTGCAGGGTCGGTTCGACCGCGAACATGCCGAAATAGCCCTTGCCCTGGTCGTCGGCCACATGCGCGCAGGCCAGCAGGCGGCCCTCGCGTTCGGCCAGCAGGATGGTGCTGCGCGGGCGGTCGATATCGGCCTGCAGGCCCTGCGGGTCGATGCGGGCGCCGTCGAGCATGTCCGCCTCGGTGGTCCAGCCGGCCCGGCTGGCATCGCCCCGGTAGGCAGAGGTGACAAGGGCGACGAGGGCGGGGATGTCGGCCAGCGTGGCCGCACGGAAGGTGAGGGTGGTCATGGGCACATTCTAGGCGGGCATGCGCGGCCCCGGAACCCGCCATCGCCGTGTCGGCCGCCCTCAGCGCATGAAAAACTCCACCGGGAACGACAGTTCCACCGGCGCCGGGCGTTCGTCCGGCACGGCCGGCAATGGCGCGGCGCGGCGGAAGGTTTCCAGCGCGGCCTGGTCGAGCAGCGGGAAGCCGGAGGACTGTTCCAGCGACAGCGCCAGCAGGGTGCCGTTGCGGGCCAGGCTCACGCGCACCTGCGCGATGCCTTCCTGGCGGCGCGCGCGCGCTGCATTGGGGTAGCGGCGGAAGCGCTCCAGCCGGGCCATGACGCGGCCTTCCCAGCTGTCCCGGCCGGGCGTGGCTTCACTGGGGCCGGGCGGCAGCGGCGGGGTGACCGGTGCGGCGGCGACCGAGGCCTCCTGCTGTCGCGGCGCGGGCGATTCGACGGTGGGCAGCGGCGGCGTCGGCGGCGGAATCACCCAGTTCGCCGCGGCGCGCGGCGGGGTGTCCGGCAGCGGGCGAGGTGGCTCGGGTTTCTGCTTCTGCACCGACGCGGCGGTGCTCGGGGTGGGCGCAACGATCTCTTCCAGCGGCACCTCCGGCGCACGGGGTGGCAACAGCACCAGCTGGGTGCGTTCGGTGGGCGGCGGCGGCAGGTCCGGCGCGGTATGCGCGCGGGTCCACAGCAGCAGGGCGAAGAAGGTGACGTGGGCCAGCACTGTCAGTACCGCGGCCAGGCCATGTGCATGGCGTTCGGCGATCTGCAGCAGCCGGCTGGGCGGGGTGCCGCGCGGTACCGGGCGGCACAGCAGGTACAGCGCGCAGCCGCCCATGCCGATCGCCACGGCGATCCACAGCACGAATGAGGGATGGGCGAAGGTCCAGAACGTGGCGAAGCCGACGGCCATGCCACCGCAGGCGAATGCCTTCGCGCGGCGCGACATCGCTCCCTGCTCGCGCCACAGCACCAGCGGCGGGCCGAATCTGGGGTGCTGCAGCAGCCAGCGTTCGAAGCGGGGCGAGGATCTGCCGAAGCAGGCCGCTGCCAGGATCATGAAAATGGTGGTGGGCATCACCGGCAGCAGCGCGCCGATGATGCCCAGGCCCACCATCAGCAGCCCGAGCAGCAGGTAACCGACGCGCACCACGCGGTGGCGTGGGCGGGCGGCCGGGATGGCGAGGGTGGGCAGGGTGGCGTCCATCTCAGGCAGCGAACGCCTGTTCGACATAGCCGTGCACGCGCACGAATGCCTGGGTGGCGCCGTCGATCATGTGCTGCTCCTGCGCCGGGTCCAGTGCGGCGCCGTCCAGCGCGGCGGTGAACTGCCGCCAGTGCCGGGCGCGCCCTTCCGGATGCCCGGCCAGGTGACGCGCGCCGCGGGTGTCATCCAGACCGATGCGTGCGGCCAGCTTGAACAGGATCGCCGCGCCGAGGTTGGAGCCCTCGGCGACGTACAGCCATCCCAGCGCCGTGGCCAGATCGACGTCGGCCGGCAGTGCGCGGCCGTCATCGGCCGGCACCGGCTCGCCGAGATCGGCCAGGTCGGCCACCAGCTCCTGCAGACGCTGGCGCTCGGCCAGATCGTCCACCAGCGCGTGCAGCGCCGGCATCGCGTACAGCGCGGCGATGTCACGGTGGAAGCGGTACTGCACGCGCAGGAAGCGGCGGTAGTTGTCGGTGGAGGCGAACGGATCGCCACGCATGATGCGCTGGTCGAGCCGGTCGTGGGTGGCGTGGGTCGCCGCCTTCAGCCGCTGGCTGCGGGTGGGGGTGACGGCAATGGGCGAGGTCGTGGACATGGGCGGGCGCTCCTTAGAAGTTCACGGTGAAGCCCAACCGCACCGTGCGCCCCGGCGAGGCCATCAGGCCCAGCGTCATGGCGTCCATGTAATAGCGGTCGGTGAGGTTGTCGACGGTGAGGTCGACGGCGACGTGGTCGTTGAGGCGGTAGTTGGCGAACAGGTCCACCAGCACGTAGGAGCCCCAATCCACCACCGGAATCAGGCTGGCGCCGGCCTCGCGCATCGGCCGGTGGCCGGTGTAGCTGACCCGCGTGCCGGCGGTGAGGCGCTGCTCGAACTGGTGGGTGCCCAGGGTCAGCGCACCGGCCGCGCGCGGCGGGATGTGGTTGCTGGCATAGCTCTCGTTGACGCCGCCGGCGTGGCACGCCTCGGTCCGGGTGGGATACGCGCGGCCGCTGTGGCAGAAGTTGGTGTACGTGTAGTACGTGCCCGACAGCTCGCCGAAGAAGCGCGGCGTGCTGTACTCGGCGCTGAGCTCATAGCCCTTGAAGTCGGCGCGGTCGATGCTCTCGATCACCGGTGCGGAGACCCAGCCGTCCAGCTGCATCGTGGTGCGGGTCAGGTAGTCCTTCACGTGGTTGTCGAAGTAGGCCACCTTCAGGCGCGCCTTGTCGCTGCCGGTGAACAGTCCATCGCGCAGCAGGTTGACGCCGTACTCGCGGTTCTTGGCGTGCTCGGGACGCAGATCCATCGGGCGCGTGGTCGGCACCGGGCCCGAGCTGGTCTCGAACAGCCCGGGCATGCGCATGGCTTCGGCGTAGCGCGCGTACACCTGCACCCCGTCGAGGGGCGTCCAGGTCAGCGCGGCGATCGGCGTGGTGCCATTGCCGCGCCCTTCCAGGTGTGTGGGCGTATAGGTGATCGGCCGCGTGTTCGACGGGACCTGGCTGATCAGGCGGTCGTAGCTTTTGTAGCGGGTGTGGCGCACGGCGGCATCCACCTTCAGCCAGTCGGTGGGCACCCACTCACCGCTCAGGAAGGCGCTGCTTTCCTCGCGTTTGGCGTTGTTGCTGCTGAAGCTCTGCGTCTCGCTGATCGGATGCACGTCTTCCTTGCCGTGGGTGAACCCGTACTGCAGCGCCATGTCGCCCCAGCCGGTGATGAAGCGCGAGGTGTTGGTGGCGTCGATGCCCCAGCGTTCGGCCTGGCGGTAGGTCACTTCGATATAGGTGAACTCCGGCGGCAGCGCCGGGAACGAGTAGGTGTTGCGGATGGTGTTGTCGAGCATCGTCTTCCAGGCGTTGGCCTTGAAATCGATCAGGTCGTTGTCCGGGTTCCAGCGGTAGCGCGCGGTCCAGGTATCGGCATCCACATCGCTCAGGGCCGACTGCAGCGCACCTTCACCGCGCAGGATCGCCGAGGGCATCAGCTCGCCGTAGCGGCTCTGGAACTTCATGTGGCCCACCTCCAGCGCCTGGTGCGCGGTGGGCTTCCAGGTGCCTTTGAGCAGCCACGACTGGTTGTCCACGGAGGTGTTGAGCACTTCCTCGCCGGCACGGAAGCGGTTCAGGCCCTCGAAGTTGACCGTTGTGTACTCGACCCAGCGTCCGCGGCTGTCGGTGGTGCGCCGGGTGGAGAACACCGGTTCCGGTGCGTTGGGGCCGTTCTCGCCGGCAAAGTAGTTGCCGGTCTTGCGGCGCGCGTAGACGCCCACCACCTCGAACTGGTCCCAGCGCCTGGCCACGGCCAGGCTGCCGCTGCCGCCGGTGGGCGTGCCGGTGCTCGGACGGTCCATGCCGGTGTCGTCGGCGAAGGTGGTCGGCACCGGCTGGCGCGTGCAGGTGCGGCCGCCCCCGCAGTCGGTCAGGAACTGCCCGCCGTTGCGCAGGCCACCGGTGGTGTAGGCGGGGGGAGGCGAGGTGCTGTTGTCGCTGAAACCGCCCTTGAGGCGGATGCCCCAGTCCTTGTCGCCGGTGATGATGTCCTCGGCGTTGAGCGTGCGCATGCTCACCACGCCGCCGATCGCGCCCACGCCTTCGGCGCCCGCGCTGGGGCCTTTCTCGATGTTGATGCCACCGATCATGTCCGGATCGATGTAGCTGCGCCCGGCCACGCCGGCGTAGCCGCGGTACACGGTGACCTGCTGCTGGCTGCCGTCGATCACCACCGGCACGCGGTTGAAACCCTGCATGCCGCGGATGTTGAGATCCAGTGCGCCGGAGTTGCGGTTGTCGCCGTTGAGCACGCCCGGCACGCTCTTGAAGATGTCGCCGGCCTGGGTGCCGCGGAAGCGCTCGATCTGCTCCTGCGAGAGGTACGCGCCGGACTGCGGCGAGGCGTAGGGCCGGTCGGCCGGGCTGAGGTGGTCATTGCCCAGCAGCGTGCGGTTGCCCTGGTCGCCCTGCACGCGCAAGGTGCCCACGCGCTGCACGCCGTTGGCCGGCGCGCGCTGCACGGTGAGCGCGCCGCTGGCGGTGGTGACCAGCTCCAGCCCGCTGCCCTGCAGTGCCTGCGCAGCGGCCTGCTCGGCGGACATGCGGCCTTCGACGGCCGGCGCGCGCAGGCCACGGACCAGCGCCGGGTCCACCGACAGGGTGCGCCCGGCATCGGCGGCAATGCGGTTCAACGTGGCACCCAGCGGGCCGGCCGCGATGCGGTAGTCCAGCGCGGCGGACGCACTGGGTGCGGTCTGCGCGTGTGCCAGCGGGGCGGTGGCGGCCAGCGACAGGGCCAGGGCGAGGCAGGAAGGGCGGAACAGGCGTGAAGCGGGCATCGATATGGCGTCCGAATAGGGGGTTCGGATAGAGGTGTGTATCGAGCGCGGGAAACCGGACACGGCGACGGCAGCAACATGCGAAGAAACGTTCATCGGCGGTCGATCAGCGTGATCGGGCCGTACGTCCGGATCGTGAGCGGCAGGGTTTCGGCCAGCGCACGCAGGGTGCGGTCGCTGTCGTCCAGCGCGAACACGCCCTGCACGCGCAGCGCGGCGGCGGCATCGGAGACGCGCAGGAAACCCGGGCGATATGGGCGCAGCCGCGCGATCAGGGCCGACAACGGAGCGTTGTCCAGGCTGACCTGTCCGCGCACCCAGTCGGCCACCTGCGCCGGATGCGCGCCGCTGGCGGCCAGCCCACGCGCGGTGGCGCGCGCCGAGAAGCCGGCCTGGACCTGCAGGCGGCTGCCGTCTTCGCCGTGCAGCAGCGCGTGGTCGCGCAGCACCGACAGCGTGCTGCCCTCATCGTCGCGCTCCAGCATCACGTTGCCGCGCAGCAGTGCCACCTGCGCGTACAGGCCATGCAGCAGCAGCGGGCGCGGGTCGGCAGCGGCCTCCAGCAACACCCGGCCACGGCGCAGCCACAGCTGGCGACGGCTGCCGTCGAAGACCACATCCACCGCGCTGCGCGCATCAAGCACCGCGCTGCTGCCGTCGTCCAGCGCGAAGCGGCGGCGCTGCGCGGTAGCGGTGCGCAGGTCCGCGCCCAGCTCGCGTAGCGGGAACTGGCGGTCGGCCCACGCGGCGGCGCCTGCGCCGGTCACGGCGAGCACGGCCAGCGAGCGCAGCGCGGACCGCCGCGCCGGGCGCAGCAGCAGCTCGCGGGCCTGCTGGGTTTGACCCGGGTGCTGCGCGGCGACGTCGCGCAGCCGTTCGAAGCGGTGCTGCACCTGCTGCAGTTCGTCCCATGCCTGCCGATGCAGCGGGGCCGAATCCAGCCAGTGCTGCAGTCGCCCGGGCGCATCGGCCCCGGCGCGGCCGGACTGCAGCAGCACCATCCAGTCGATCGCCGCGGCCATCGCGGCCCGCTCGGGCGTGGTCGCGCTCATCCAGCGGCCGCCTCGCGCAGATCCTCCAGACAGCACTGCCAGGCCTGGCGCAGGTAGCGGCCCACCGTGCGCACCGACACCCCGAGGCGAGCCGCGATCTCGTCGTGGCCCAGGCCGTCCAGCTGGCTGTAGAGGAAAGCGGCACGGGCGGCGGCCGGCAGCCCCTGCATGGCCCGGTCGACCAGCAGCACCGTTTCCAGCAGCAGGGCGCGCTCCTCCGGCGAGGGCGAGAACGCGTCCGGGCTGTGCCGCAGCTGTTCCAGCCAGGCCTGCTCCAGATCCCTTCGGCGGCGCAGGTGGAACAGCAGCCGCTTGGCGATGGTGGTCAGGAACGCACGCGGCTCCACGATGCTCGCCAGCGGCGTGCGCGAGGCCGCCACCTGGGTGAAGGTCTCGGCGGTCAGATCCTCGGCGTCCCAGCGGCAGCGCATCTGGCGGCTCAGGCGCGCCAGCAGCCAGCGGTGATGCTCACGGAACAGCGAGGCGAGCGCATCGGGGGAGACGACCGGGGACGACATTGCGATCTATGCAAATGAGAAGTGTTCGCATTATTGCATGATTGGGGGCGGGCCGGGAGGGCGGGGGCAGGTGCATCGCGTGACGGTTTTCGATAGTCAATGGAATGTTGACGGTTGAACGCAGCTGATCAATAAAGCCAGTCTGTAGGCTGCGCGGCGCCGCATGATCATTCTCACGCTCATACATCCAGCCGCATGGATCAGCGGGATTGCTTCCCGCCGGCTGCTTGTCAGAATGGAGGCTACCGACCCTACGATGACGTCCTATCTACGCTTGTTCCTGCTCGCCGCAGGTTTCGTCGCGCTTCCAGGGTGCGGGTATTCACCGGATGGAAAAGAGATCCGTCAGCCGCCCGCGGCATGCAGGATGCGCGGTGACGGCAATGGCCCGCCGACCTGCATGACCACCCTCTCCAGTGTGCTTGCTGCGCCGGATCGATTCGACGGAATGAAGATATCGGTTGGCGTATGGGTGGATGAGGTCAACGACGCCGTTCTCCTCTTCCCGACGCGTGAGGCGTTGGAAATGCGGGAATCGTCCAGCTCATTGGTGGTCTACCGGGGAAAGAGTCCGGGCATGGGCGCAATCTCGTTCAAGGCCATGCCTGATGACGCGAGGTATGTCCGGGCCAGCGGTGTCTTTCATTGGAATCAGCAGGGTGTCCGCAACGCTCACGCAGATCCGATCGATTCGGGCCGAATGGGTGTCCTGGAGGGCGTCACTATCGAACGCTGACATCGCATCGCGTTTGTCCGCCAATCCCCAGGTCTGCGTGGCCAGTCAACGTAGCGGCGTAGAGGGATGGCCACGGTGCAGAGGCAATAAAAAACGCCGCGATCTCTCGCGGCGTTTTGGCTGGTGCCCGGTACTCCCCGGATGATCACCCCAGCAACTTGCGCACCTTGTTCAACGCCGCGATGAAGCGCTCGATTTCGTCATGCGTGTTGTAGAACGCCAACGAAGCACGGCAGGTGGCGGCCACACCGTAGTACTGCAGCAGCGGGTGCGCGCAGTGCTGCCCGGAGCGTACGGCGACGCCCTCCAGGTCGAGCAGGGTGGCCAGGTCGTGCGCGTGTGCGCCGTCGATCAGGAAGGAGACCACGGCGGCCTTGTCCGGCGTGGTGCCGAAAATGCGCAGGCCGTCAACCTTGTTCAGCTCTTCGGTGAAGTGCGCCAGCAGGTCGGCCTCGCGTGCTTCCACGTGCTCCAGGCCGAGCGCTTCCAGGTAGTCCACCGCCACGCCGAGGCCGATGAAGCCGGCGATGTTGGGGGTGCCGGCCTCGAACTTGTGCGGGGCGTCGTTGAACACGGTGCCCTCGAAGCTGACTTCCTTGATCATCTCGCCGCCGCCCAGGAACGGGGGCATGGCATCGAGGTGCTCGCGCCGGGCCCACAGGGCGCCGGTGCCGGTGGGGCCGCACATCTTGTGGCCGGTGATGGCGTAGAAGTCGCAGCCGATCGCGGCGACGTCGACCTTGCGGTGCGGCACCGCCTGCGAGCCGTCCACCACGGTGATGATGCCGCGCTTGCGCGCTTCCCGGCAGATCTCGCGGACCGGATTCACCGTGCCCAGCACGTTGGAGACGTGGGCGACGGCAAGCAGCTTGACCTCGGGGGTCATCGCCTTGCGCAGGGCGTCCAGGTCGAGCGCTCCCTCCGGGGTGATCTCGGCCACGCGGATGGTCGCGCCGGTGCGCTGGGCGACCAGCTGCCACGGCACGATGTTGGCGTGGTGCTCCATGCGCGAGACCAGGATGACGTCGCCGGCCTTCAGGCGCGGCAGCGCCCACGAGTAGGCCACCAGGTTGAGCGCGAAGGTGGTGCCGCTGCACAGCACCAGCTCGCTGGCGCGCACGTTGAGGAAGCGCGCCAGCTTTGCACGCGCGCCCTCGTAGGCGTCGGTGGCTTCGGTACCCAGCGCGTGCACGGCACGGCTGACATTGGCGTTGTAGCGGCGGTAGAACTCGTCCACCGCGCCGATCACCTGCACCGGCTTCTGGCCGGTATTGGCGTTGTCGAAGTACACCAGCGGCTTGCCGTGCACTTCGCGCATCAGCAGCGGGAAGTCCAGGCGCACGCGCTCCCAGTCGGGGGCGCTGTCGGTGGGCACGACCGGGCGCGGCGTGGACAGGTTCATGCCAGGCCTGCCTGTGCCAGTGCGCGGTCCAGGTGACGGGCGAGCTGCTCGGTCAGGCGCGCGTCGAGCACCTTGAGCGGTTCGTGGCAGAACGCGGCGCTGAGCAGCTGCTGCGCCTGGTCGGCGGGCAGGCCGCGCGAGCGCAGGTAGAACAGCGCATTGGCGTCGAGCTGGCCCACGGTGGCACCGTGCGCGGCCTTCACCTCGTCGGCGTCGATAACCAGCGTCGGCTGGGTATCGATCTCGGCATCGGCCGAGAGCAGCAGGTTCTTGTTGGACAGGTTGGCGTCGGTGCCATCGGCGCCTTCGCGGATGTGGATGCCGCCGTGGAAGACCACGCGGCTGCGGTTGGCGGCCACGCCGCGCCACAGCATTTCCGAGGCGGTATCACGCGCGATGTGGTCGATGCCCAGGCGGGTATCGACATGGCGGCGGCCATTGCCAAGCAGCACGCCGTTGGCGGTCAGCTGGGCGTTGTCGCCTTCCAGGCGCACGTTGAGCTCGTGGCGGCTCAGTGCGGCGCCCAGCTCCAGGTCGATGCGGCGGTACTGGGCGTTGCGGGCCAGCACGGCGTCGGTGCGCAGCAGCGCGGTGGCGCGCACGCCGTCGGCCTGCACGCGGGCGTGGGCCAGCACACTGTCCTGCGCCAGGTGCACATGCACCAGCGTGTTGCCCAGGTGGGCGACATCGCCCACATGCAGGTGGTGCTCGATCACGCCCAGCGAGGCACCGGCGCGCAGTTCGATCAGGTGGCGGTGGTGCCAGGCCAGGTCGGCGCTGCCGGCCACGCTGACGAACACCAGCTGAAGCGGCAGGTCGATCTGCGCCTTGTCGTCCACACGCACCAGCACGCCTTCATCGGCGAGGGCGGCGTTGAGGCGGGCGAAGATCTCGTCGCTGCGCTCGAAGCGGCGGCCGAGGAAGCGCAGGGCGTCTTCACCGCCGGCCAGGGCCGCGGACAGGGTCTGCACCTGCACGCCGGCCGGCAGGGCCGCCAGGTCGCTCAGTGCCTCGGACGGGCGGCCGTTGACGAACACCAGGCGCGGCGACGGGATGTCGGCCAGCAGCGCGGGATCGACGTCGGCGGCGGCCAGCGGCGCCGGGCTGAAACTGCGGCGCTCGAGCTGGCGCAGCGAGGTGTACTTCCAGGCTTCGGTGCGCGGACCCGGCAGGCCGGCCTGCAGCGCCGCATCCAGCTCGGCGCGACGGGCGTCGCTGCCGCAGAAGCCACTGGCGAGGGAATCGAGCAGGGCGCTCATCAGACCGCCGCCTCCGGCACCACGCGGTCCTTCAGGAAGTGGTAGCCGTGGGCTTCCAGTTCCAGCGCCAGTTCCGGGCCGCCGCTCTGCACGATCCTGCCGTCGGCCAGCACGTGCACCACGTCCGGCTTGATGTAGTCGAGCAGGCGCTGGTAGTGGGTGATGACCAGGAACGAGCGGTCCGGCGAGCGCAGTGCGTTGACGCCGTCGGCCACGCTCTTGAGCGCGTCGATGTCCAGGCCCGAATCGGTTTCATCCAGGATCGCCAGCTTCGGCTCGAGCACGGCCAGCTGGAAGATCTCGTTGCGCTTCTTCTCGCCACCGGAGAAGCCTTCGTTGACGCCACGGTGCAGCAGTTCGTCCTTCAGGTGCAGCACGGCCAGCTTCTGGCGCACCAGCTTGAGGAACTGCATGGAGTCCAGTTCTTCCTGGCCGCGTGCCTTGCGCTGCGCGTTGAGCGCGGCACGCAGGAAGTAGGTGTTGTTCACGCCGGGGATTTCCACCGGGTACTGGAAGGCCAGGAACAGGCCGGCGGCGGCGCGTTCTTCCGGCGCCAGCTCGAGCAGGTCGGCGCCCTCGAACTGGACGCTGCCTTCGCTGACCTCATAGCCATCGCGGCCGGCCAGGACGTTGCCCAGGGTGGACTTGCCGGCGCCGTTGGGGCCCATGATGGCGTGCACCTGGCCGGGCTTCACGTCCAGCGACAGGCCCTTGAGGATTTCCTTGTCGCCGATGCGGGCGTGCAGGTTGTCGATCTTCAACATTGCGATAGTCGTCTTGTCAGATAGGGGATTTGGCGGGCAGCGCGACTCAGAGGTCGTATTCGCTGCGCTCCAGGAATGCTTTGCGCAGGTAGGCGGTGCGGGTTTCGGTCAGCGCGGCCTTGTAGCCGGCATACAGCATCGGGTACATCGAGCCGTACAGGACGCGCGGGTTCTCGTCCTTGCCCACCGGGTAGCGCGCGTCCAGGTCGGCGTCGCGCAGCTGGATCCACAGCCGCTGGGCGGCCTTGAGCTTCTCCAGCGCGACCGTTTCACCGGCGTGCTTGGCCAGCACCTCGCGATACACCGCGTTGAGCGCGGCGTCGGCCTTCTGCAGTTCCTGTGCGGCGCAGGCGTTGAGTTCCATCTGGTTGCCGCCGGGGTTGCAGTCGGCGGGCTGCGCGAACGCAGGCAGCGCGGCGCCCAGCAGCAGGACGAGGGTGAGCAGGGTCTTCATCCGACCGAGCCTTCCAGGCTGACTTCCAGCAGCTTCTTGGCTTCCACCGCGAACTCCATCGGCAGCTCGCGGAAGACCTGCTTGCAGAAGCCGTCGACGATCATCGACACCGCGTTTTCCTGGTCGATGCCGCGTGCGCGGCAGTAGAACAGCTGGTCGTCGGAGATCTTGGAGGTGGTTGCCTCGTGCTCCACCGTCGCGCTCGGGTTCTTGACCTCGATGTACGGGAAGGTGTGCGCGCCGCACTTCTTGCCGATCAGCAGCGAGTCGCACTGGGTGTAGTTGCGCGCGCCGTCGGCGTTGCGGTCCACCTTGACCAGGCCACGGTAGGTGTTCTGGCCGCGGCCGGCGCTGATGCCCTTGCTGACGATCTTGCTCTTGGTGCGCTTGCCGATGTGGATCATCTTGGTGCCGGTATCCGCCTGCTGGCGGTGGTGGGTCAGTGCCACCGAGTGGAACTCGCCCACCGAGTCGTCGCCGAGCAGCACGCAGGACGGGTACTTCCAGGTGATCGCCGAGCCGGTTTCGACTTGGGTCCAGGTGACCTTGCTGCGCGCGCCACGGCATTCGGCACGCTTGGTGACGAAGTTGTAGATGCCGCCCACGCCGTTCTCGTCGCCCGGGTACCAGTTCTGCACCGTGGAATACTTGATCTCGGCATCTTCCAGCGCCACCAGCTCGACCACCGCGGCGTGCAGCTGGTTCTCATCGCGCATCGGCGCGGTGCAGCCTTCCAGGTAGGACACGTACGCCTTGTCCTCGCAGATGATCAGGGTGCGCTCGAACTGGCCGGTGTGGCCGGCGTTGATGCGGAAGTAGGTGCTCAGTTCCATCGGGCAGCGCACGCCCTTGGGGATGAACACGAAGCTGCCGTCGGAGAACACGGCCGAGTTCAGCGCGGCGAAGTAGTTGTCGCCCACCGGCACCACGCTGCCCAGGTACTGCTTGACCAGCTCGGGGTGTTCCTTGATGGCTTCGGACATGGAGCAGAAGATCACGCCCTTCTCGGCCAGCTCCTTGCGGAAAGTGGTGCCGACCGAGACCGAGTCGAACACCGCGTCCACGGCGACGCCGGCCAGCTTGGCGCGCTCGTGCAGGGGCACGCCCAGCTTGTCGTAGGTGTCCAGCAGTTCCTTGGGCACGTCATCCAGCGAGGCGTACTTCGGGCCCTTCGGCGCGGAGTAGTAGCTCAGCGCCTGCAGGTCGATCGCCGCGATCTGCAGCTTGGCCCAGTCCGGCATCGGCATGGTCAGGAAGTGGCGGTAGGCGTCCAGGCGCCACTGCGTCATCCACTCCGGCTCGTCCTTCTTGGCCGACAGGGCACGGATGGTGTCCTCGTCCAGGCCAGGCGGCAGCGAGTCCGATTCGATGTCCGTGATGAAGCCCGCCGCGTACTTGCGGCCGAGCTGCTCATGGATCTCGCGGTTGGGGGTATCGCCGGCGGCGACGGTATCGAGGGTATCGGTGGCCATGGGGGCTGCCTGTGGATCAGGAGACGACGTCCGCCGCGATGGCGCGGCGGTGGGCGTCAACAAGGGGAAGAGGGGGCAGGATCTGCGCCAGGCTGACCGCGCGCAGGGCTTCGGCCACCACGTCGTTGATCAGGCGCCAGCTGCTGCGCGCACCACACTGCAGCTCGCGGCCGCACTGGCTGTGGTCGTGGCTGCACTCGGTCAGGGCCAGCGGCCCTTCCATCGCCTCGACGATCTCGAACAGCGAGATCTGCTCGGCGGGCCGGGTGAGGCGGTAACCGCCGCGCACGCCGCGCAGGCCTTCGACCAGGCCGGCCTGGGCAAGCGGCTTGAGCAGCTTGCTGACGGTGGGCGGTTCGAGGCTGGCGAACTCGGCCAGTTCGGTCGCACTGAGCACCTCGCCCGGACGGGCGGCAAGCACGGTCAGCACGACGGTGGCGTAATCGGTGAGCTTGGTGACGCGGAGCATGGGGAGGGCAGAACCATAAAGCGGACTGAAATTGTACGCTTTTATCCCCGGGCATCCAACCCACCCCGTTCAGGACGCCGACAGGGGCATGGCGGGGGCGCCCGGGTGCCAGTGTAGCTTTGGCAATCACAAAGATTAAGCGAGAATCGGGACTTCCCATCGCAACGGCCAGCCAGATGCCCAAGAAGATCCAAGCGCGCAAGTCCACCATTCATGGCAATGGCGTGTTCGCGCTGGCGCCGATCAGCAAGGGTGAGCGCGTGATCCAGTACAAGGGGCTGCTGCGCAGTCACGCTGACGTCGATGCGGACGATACCGGCGACGTCGAAAGTGGCCACACCTTCCTGTTCACCCTCAATGACGACTACGTCATCGATGCCAACTACAAGGGCAACGATGCGCGCTGGCTCAACCACAGCTGCGACCCGAACTGCGAGGCGGTGATCGAAGAGGCCGAGGGTGATAACCGTCGCGAGGACAAGGTGTTCATCGAGGCGATCAAGGACATCCAGCCGGGCGACGAGCTGACCTACAACTACGGCATCGTGCTGGCCGAACGCCACACCGCGCGCCTGAAGAAGATCTGGGAATGCCGCTGCGGGTCGAAGAAGTGCACCGGGACCATGCTGCAGCCCAAGCGGTAAGCCTACGCCCCGTGCACATCGCGGTCACCGGCGCCCAATGGCGGTGCCGGCAGACTGCAGGCTCCCTCATCCACGGAGCCCTTCATGGCACACGCACTCAACGGCAAGCACGTCGCGATCCTGGCCACCGACGGGTTCGAGCAGTCTGAACTGCTTGAACCCAAGCGCCTGCTCGAATCCTGGGGTGCCACGGTGAAGGTGGTGTCGCCGGGCGACGGCGCGCAGATCCGTGGCTGGAAAGACAAGAACTGGGGCGACAGCGTCGCGGTGGACCAGCCGCTGCAGGGCGCCACGGCCGACGACTACGACGCGCTGGTGCTGCCCGGCGGGGTGATCAACCCGGACAAGCTGCGCATCGATGCGCAGGCCGTGGCGTTCATCAAGGCGTTCGGCGCGGCCGGCAAGCCGGTGGCGGCGATCTGCCACGGCCCGTGGCTGCTGATTGAATCCGGCCTGGCCACCGGCCACCGGCTCACCTCGTGGCCGTCGCTGAAGACCGATCTGGGCAACGCCGGCGCCGAATGGACCGACGCCGAGGTGGTGGTGGACGGGCATGTCATCACCAGCCGCAAGCCGGGCGACATTCCGGCGTTTGCCGATGCGGTGGCCAAGGCGTTGGCGGCGTAGGCGGGCAGCGGTGCACCGACCAACGGTCGGTGCCTACCGTGCGGTCAGCGGCCGAGCAGGCCGGCCGGGACCAGCTTGCCCAGGTCCTGGTTGAAGGTGACCACCAGCTTGCCGTTCTCCACCTGCGCCGACTGCACCTGCAGGGCGCCGAGCACGGCGGCCACGCTCGGGTCGATCTTGTAGATCGGCTCGCGGCGCGCGTAGTCGGTCAGCCAGGCGTTGAGCAGGCTGCGGGTACGCGAGTCGAGCTTGCCGCCGTTGTTGGCCGGGGTGAAGTCGTCCACGGTCGGCTGATCGAGGTGGAAGCCCTGGGTCTGCGCGTCGTAGCGCAGGCCGCTGCTGAGCTTGACCTTGCCCAGCGGTGCCGGTGCGCTGCCGGCGGTACCCAGCGCAACGTCGAAACCGAGGTCCAGGCGATTGCCCTGCGGCAACGCGAGCTGCGGGTGGCTCATGGTCATCGCGATCAGGCCGCCGAGCGCGTCCTGGGTACGCGGAAAGCTGCCATCCAGATACTGCTGCACATCGGCTGCACCGACCGACAACTGGCGGCCCGAGACGGTGGGCGCGGCCTGCGCGCCGATGGCGGCGGCCAGCAGAACGGCGCAGGCGGCGAGGCGGGACAACATCGGGCGAACGTTCATGGCAGCAGGCCGGGGGGAAGTGAGAGGCCAACGATAGCGCCTTCGCCTGAATCCAGCTTTGACGCGTTCGCGCCCGTGCCGGCCGGTCAGTCCAGGGTCGGTTGCAGCGACGCGCCGCTGAGCTCCCACCCGCTGCCATCGGCGCGCGGCTGCAGGCGATACCAGCCGTGGTAGTGCAGGGTGCCCTGCCGGGTCAGGATGCGGATGCGGACCGGCACCTCGCGCAGGCGCGAAGGGACGGCGGTGTCGCGCGCGATCGGCGTGTCGGTATCCACCCGCAGCGACACCACGTCGGTGAGGTGGTGCAGCGGGGCGTCGTCGGGCTGCGCGCGCGGGGTGCCGCCCTGCCAGTACGCCGCCGCAGCGGTGCGATCACCGCGCAGCAGCACGCCGATGTAGTTGCGCACGGTCGCCGGTTCGTCGGTTGCACCCGCAGCCACCGCGCTGGACGGCAGCGCCGGTTGCGTGGCCGCAGCAGCAGCGGCGGCATCGGCAGCAGCGGTGGTGGCACTGGCCGGGGGCGGCGCGGCCACGTCTGCAGCAGCGACTGCATCGCCCTCGCGCTGGCACGAGCACCCGCCAATCAGCAGCAGCGGCAGCAGGACACTGGCAAGACGCATCGGCACTCCTCCCCGGGACTGGGGCGAGTGTAGCCGGCGCCGTGGATCAGGGCGCGCCCTGGATGGCGTCCAGCGCGCCGAGCACCTCGTCCAGCTGCGGCTGCAGCACGGTCAGGGCGTGCGTCGGCTCGGCGGCGTGGCGCTGGGCCAGGTCGCGCAGCAGCTGGGTGGCCACAATGGCCGCGGCGCGCTCATCGCCGCTGAGCCCGGTATGGCGCCTGGCTACTTCCAGCAGGCGCATCCAGTCGCGCTGCGCCCGGTGCTCCAGCTCGATGGTGCAGCGCCCGCTGCACTGCAACCCGTCCTTTTCGATCGGGGTGACGGTAATGCGGTAACGCTGGGAGGAGGTGGACATGGCTGCCTGCACAGTGGGGACAGGCCCACCATAGGCCGCGCGCCCGGGATCGGCGACAGGGGCGGTCGCACGCAGTGTTCCACCTTGTGCGTTCCAGCGGCAGGCGGTGCGCCGCGCAGCGCCGCCGGCGCAGGGTTTGCGCGCGTTGCAGGCATGGCCGGACGCTGCGGCAACGCTGTGTTGCGCTGGAGGCGAGGGCGGGGCGCTGCCCTCGGGAGAACCGCCAAAAAAAGACGGGACGGCCGTGGCCGTCCCGTCCGGGTGCTGCAGGAAGCGCGCTGATTAGAGCGCGGCGTCCTTGAGCTTCTTGAGCGGACGCACCTTCAGCTTGGTGGAGGCCGGCTTGGCGGCGAACCACTGCTCTTCCTTGGTGAACGGGTTGATGCCCTTGCGCTTCGGCTTGGCCGGCACGCTGACGGTGGTGATCTTCAGCAGGCCCGGCAGGGTGAAGCTGCCCGCGCCCTTCTTGTGGACCGAAGCGGCCACGGCACCTTCCAGCGAGGCCAGCACAGCGCGCACGTCCTTGGCGACAACGCCGGACGCTTCAACGATGTGTGCAACCAGACCAGACTTGCTCAGCACTTCCTTGATCGGCTTGGGAGCGGCCGGCTTCGCGGCTGCCTTCGTAGCGACTTTCTTCACTGCCTTCTTCGGGGCAGCCTTTTTAGCGGTCTTTGCCATGGTGTCCTGTTCTCGTGAACGGTTGGTGGTGTGGTCGCGCCGAACCCCGTCGGCAAGCGAAATGTAGGGCAACACGGGTGCGCCGCCAATAGGCAGATGCATAAAAATCGCGTTTTTCGCCGTTCCGGTTACCGCAGTGCATCAGTACATGCCCTGAAAACACGGGGCTGTGCGCACCCCCGGCTTGCCGATGCTGGCGGTTGGCGCACCCCATGCATGCCGAAAACCGCTTGAAAACAGCGCTCGCACGCGAAAGCGGCTGTGCCTGCAACCGGCCGGGGCCTGCCGGCGGCGGTGCCGCGCGCAACCCGACGCCACCCTAACGCCCGCCGGTCTACGCTGGCCCTGCCATTCATCCCGAAGGAGACTCACGATGGGCATTTCGCGACACGCTACCGCGCACTGGGAAGGTGACCTCAAGACAGGCAAGGGACAATTGAGCACCCCGCAGAGCGGGCTCATGGACCGCACCCGCTACGCCTTCAGCAGCCGCTTCGGCGACGAGAAGGGCACCAATCCCGAAGAACTGATCGCCGCCGCGCATGCCGGCTGCTTCACGATGGCGCTGTCGGCCAAGCTGACCGAGGCCGGGTTCGTGCCGACCTCGCTGGATACCGAAGCCAAGGTCGATCTGTCGATGGAAGGTGGCCCGCAGCTGTCGCAGATCACCTTGAAGGTGAAGGCGGTGGTGCCGAAGATCGATGCGGCGCAGTTCCGTGCGATCGCCGACGATGCCAAGCAGAACTGTCCGGTGTCCAAGGCGCTCAGCGCGGTGCCGATCGCGCTGGAGGCCGAGCTGGCCGGCTGACGCATGCCGCAGCGCGCATTGAGTGATCCCGGCAGGGGCGGCATAGTCGCCCCTGTTTCTTTCTGCGGGAGCTTCGCGTGCGCCATCGCCTTCTGGCTGTCCTGCTGTGCTGTCTCTGCGCTGCCCCGGCGCAGGCCGATGTCCGCCTGGTGGCGGCGGCCACCATCCGTACCGGCGCCGCGGATGCGCCGGTGGCGACCGCGCTGGCCTGGGACACGGCCGATGGGCGGGTGCTCGCCGTCGGCGACCGCCAGGCCCTGTTGACGCTGTATCCCTTGGCGCCGCTCACCGACCTGGGCGATGTCACGGTGGTGCCGGGCCTGATCGATGCGCACGCGCACCTGATGTACCTGGGGCAGACGCTGATGCAGGCCGATCTGACCGGTGCGGACAGCCGCGCGGAGGTGGTGGCGCGCCTGCAGCGTTTCGCTGCGGACAACCCGGACGGCTGGCTGCTCGGCAATGGCTGGGACCAGAACCGCTGGACCGATACGCGCTTTCCCACCGCTGCCGACCTGGATGCCGCGTTCCCGGACCGACCGGTCTGGCTGGGGCGCGTGGACGGCCATGCCGGCTGGGGCAACAGCGCAGCATTGCGTGCGCTGGCGGCGGTGCCGGGGCAGCGCCCGCTGCAGGGGCGCTGGCAGCCGTCGGGCGGGCGCATCGAGCGCGATGCGGCCGGCCACCCGACCGGTGTGTTCGTCGATGAGGCGATGGGGCTGATGCGGGCGGCGATTCCCGCGCCCAGTGCCGCCGCGCGCGAACAGATGCTGACCCGCGCGCTGGCGGCGGCGGTCCGCCAGGGACTGACCGGTGTGCACGACATGGGCGTGTCGCGCGAGGACCTGGCGCTGATGCGACGCTTCGCCGATGACGGTCGCCTGCCGTTGCGCATCGATGCCTATGCCGACGGCAATGGCGAGGCACTGGACGATCTGTGCGCGCAGGGGGCGTACCGGCATGCCGGTGGGCGCCTGGAGATGCGCGGCGTGAAGCTGTTCATGGACGGCGCACTCGGCAGTCGCGGTGCCGCGCTGCTGGCCGACTACAGCGACGATCCGCACAACCGCGGCCTGCTGGTGACCTCGCCGGCCGATTTCGACACGGCCGTGCGCAAGGCCGACCGCTGCGGCCTGCAGGTGGCCACGCATGCGATCGGCGACCGCGGCAACCGCATCGTGCTCGATACCTATGCGCGGGTGCTGGGCGAGCGCAGCGGCGGTGATCATCGTTGGCGCGTGGAACATGCCCAGGTGGTGGCGCTGGAGGACATCCCGCGGTTCGCGCAGTTGAAGGTGATCGCCTCGATGCAGCCCACCCACGCGACCTCGGACATGGGCTGGGCGCAGGACCGCGTCGGGCCGCAGCGCATCCTGGGCGCGTACGCCTGGCGGCGCATGCTGGCAGCGGGGGTGCCGCTGGCGCTGGGCTCGGACTTCCCGGTGGAGCAGGTCGACCCGCGACTGGGGCTGTATGCCGCCGTGACGCGCCAGGACCGCGCCGGCCACCCGCCGGGCGGCTGGCAGCCGGACCAGCGGTTGAGCGCGGCCGAAGCGCTGCGCGGGTTCACCGCCGATGCCGCGTTTGCCGGCCGCGACGAGGATCGCGTCGGCCGCCTGCAGCCCGGGCTGCAGGCCGACTTCGTGGTGTTCGACCGCGATCCGCTGCAGGTGCCGCCGGCGCAGCTGGCCGACCTGCAGGTGCGCGCGACCTGGGTGGGGGGCACGCCGGTGTACGAGGCGGCGCGCTGACGCGCCGCCGCTGCGCTTACCAGTCCAGGGTGCCGCGGATGACGGTCTGCACCTGGCCGCCGGACCAGACATCGCCCTCGGCATCGATGTGCAGGCTCAGCCGCGCATCGTGGCCGACTTCGCGGCCCTGGCTGACCACGTAGCGCGGTTCGTCGCGGGGCAGCGCGCCACGGCTGTCCAGCCACGCGGCCAGCACCGCGTTGGCCGCGCCCGAAGCGGCATCCTCGAAGCGGCGGCCGTTGCCGACGAAGGCGCGCACCGCCAGGTCGTATGCCGGCTCCTGGCTGCGCGCATAGGCGAACACGCCCATGCTGCCGGTGGATTCGGCCAGCACGGCGATCGCCTCCCAGTCCGGGGCCACGCCGCGCAGATGCGCTTCGTCGGCCAGTTCCACCACCCACCAGCTGCGTCCGCCGTCCATGCGGGCCGGCGGCAGGTCACCCAGCGTCCAGCCGGCCAGCGCGGCCTGCAGGCGCGGGTCGTCGGCCGTGGTCACCTCGGCCACCTGGGCACGCGGGGTGCGGATGGCGATGGTGCGCTGGGCACCCCTGCCGTCCACGCGCAGCGGCAGCGCGCCGGCAATGCCGTCCTGGACCAGAATCCCGTCCACCGGGGCGGCCAGGCCGGCCTCGAGCACGGCGTGTGCGGTGCCCACGCTGGGATGGCCGGCGAACGGCACTTCCTTCTGCGGGCTGAACATGCGGATGCCGTAGCTGGCGCCGGGCGCCTGCGGGGCGAACACGAAGGTGGTCTCCGGCAGCCGCGTCCAGCGGGCGATGGCCTGCATGGCCACATCGTCCAGGCCTTCGGCGTCGAGCACGACGGCAAGCGGATTGCCGGCGCCGGGATTGGGGGAAAACACGTCCAACTGCAGGAAACGGCGGGTGGTCATCGAGGCGGCAGGCAGGGGCTTGGGGGTGGGCAGCTTATCAACCCCTGCGCGGGCATCGGCACCGGGCCGGGCATGAATGCGGCGGGACAGTGGCCGGCCGGCCCTGCACGGGCCGGGCTTGGCATAGAATCGGGGGTTCGGCCCGGCGTGCCGGGCGAATCCCCCTCACTACGACTTCCCCATTACCTCCATGTCAGCTTCCCCCCTTGTCGATCGTTGGATCGTACTGAAGTTCGGCGGCACCTCCGTGTCGCGTCGTCACCGCTGGGACACGATCGGGAAGCTGGCGAAAAAACGTGCGGAAGAAACCGGCTCGCGCGTGCTGGTGGTGGTCTCGGCGTTGTCCGGGGTGACCAATGAACTGACCGCGATCGCCGATGGCGCCGCCGACAGCCGCGCCCGCGTGGACGCGCTGGTGGCCCGCCACCGCGAGTTCCTGGTCGAGCTGTCACTGGATGCCGGCGCGCTCGACGTGCGCCTGGCCGCACTGGCCGGGCTGCTCGACGATCCGCGCGCGGCAACGCGGCCGCTGGACTGGCAGGCCGACGTGCTGGGCCAGGGCGAACTGCTGTCGTCCACCGTGGGCGCAGCCTACCTGCACGCCAGCGGCCTGGATTTCGGCTGGATGGACGCGCGCGAGTGGCTCGATGCCCTGCCGCCGCAACCCAACCAGAGCGAATGGTCGCAGCGCCTGTCGGTGAACTGCCAGTGGCGCGCCGATGCCGCCTGGGCCGCGCGCTTCCACGCACAGCCCACCCGCATGCTGATCACCCAGGGCTTCATTTCGCGGCATGCCGACGGCGGTACCGCCATCCTCGGCCGCGGTGGCTCGGATACCTCGGCGGCCTACTTCGGCGCGCTGCTCGGTGCCAGCCGCGTGGAAATCTGGACCGATGTGCCGGGCATGTTCAGCGCCAATCCGAAGGACGTGCCCGACGCGCGCCTGCTGACCCGGCTGGATTATTACGAAGCGCAGGAAATCGCCACCACCGGTGCCAAGGTGCTGCACCCGCGGTCGATCAAGCCGTGCCGCGATGCCGGCGTGCCGATGGCGATCCTGGACACCGAGCGCCCCGAACTGCCGGGCACCAGCATCGACGGCAACGCCGCACCGGTGCCGGGCGTGAAGGCGATCAGCCGCCGCAACGGCATCGTGCTGGTGTCGATGGAAGGCATCGGCATGTGGCAGCAGGTCGGCTTCCTGGCCGATGTGTTCGGGCTGTTCAAGAAGCACGGGTTGTCGGTGGACCTGATCGGTTCGGCCGAGACCAACGTCACCGTGTCGCTGGACCCGTCCGAGAACCTGGTCAACACCGATGTGCTGGCCGCGCTGTCGGCGGACCTGTCGCAGATCTGCAAGGTCAAGGTGATCGTGCCGTGCGCGGCGATCACCCTGGTCGGGCGCGGCATGCGCTCGCTGCTGCACAAGCTGTCGGACGTGTGGGCCACGTTCGGCCGCGAGCGCGTGCACATGATTTCGCAGTCGTCCAACGACCTCAACCTGACCTTCGTGATCGACGAGTCCGACGCCGATGGCCTGCTGCCGATCCTGCACGCCGAGCTGATCGACAGCGGCGCGATGCCGGTGGAAGAGGGCGAGGTGTTCGGCCCGCGCTGGCGCGAGATCGCCGGCACCGTCCGCGCGCGCGAAACCGCGTGGTGGCGTGGGCAGCGCGAGCACCTGCTGGCGCTGGCCCAGGCCGGCACGCCGCGCTACGTGTACAACCTGCCGACGGTGCGTGCGCGTGCGCGGGCGCTGACCGCGATCAAGGCCATCGACCAGCGCTACTACGCGATCAAGGCCAACTCGCATCCGGCCATCCTGACGCTGCTGGAGCAGGAAGGCTTCGGCCTGGAGTGCGTGTCGCACGGCGAGCTCAAGCACGTCTTCAATACGCTGCCTGCGCTGTCGCCCCGTCGCGTGCTGTTCACCCCGAGCTTCGCGCCGCGTACCGAGTACGAGGCCGCCTTCGCGCTCGGCGTGACGGTCACCCTGGACAATGTGGAAGCGCTGCAGCGCTGGCCGGAGCTGTTCAGCAACCGCGAGCTGTGGCTGCGCGTGGACCTGGGCCGTGGTGAAGGCCACCACGCCAAGGTGCGCACCGGCGGCAAGGACTCCAAGTTCGGCCTGCCGATCGCGCGCGTGGACGAGTTCGTGCGCCTGGCCACCGAGCTGGGCACCCGCGTGGTCGGCCTGCATGCGCACCTGGGCAGCGGCGTGGAAACCGCGCAGCACTGGCGCCTGATGTGCGATGAACTGGCCGGTTTCGCGCGCCGCATCGGCAGCATCGAAACCATCGACATCGGCGGTGGCCTGCCGATTCCGTACAGCGCCGATGACGAACCCTTCGACCTGGACGCCTGGGCGGTTGGCCTGGCCGAGGTCAAGGCGGTGCACCCGGCGTTCCGCCTGGCGATCGAACCCGGCCGCTACCTGGTGGCCGAATCCGGCGTGCTGCTGACCCGCGCCACCCAGGTGGTGGAGAAGGACGGCGTGCGTCGCGTGGGCCTGGATGCGGGCATGAACACCCTGATGCGCCCGGCGCTGTACGACGCCTGGCACGACATCGACAACCTCAGCCGGCTCGGTGGCTACGCGGAGGCCGCCTTCGACGTGGTCGGCCCGATCTGCGAGTCCAGCGATGTGTTCGGCAAGCGCCGCCGCCTGCCGGTATCCACCGCACCGGACGATGTGATGCTGATCGCCGATGCCGGCGCCTACGGGTATGTCATGGCCAACACCTACAACCAGCGCGAGCTGCCGCGCGAGGACGTCATCGATGACGTGCCTTGACCGCCGCCTGCCGCCCTCTGAACCGGATACACCATGACTGCTTTCGATAAACACCAGGTTGCCGTTTTCCGCTTCGTCCGCTGTGATTTCGCGGCGGATACGGGCGTGGCGCAGCTGGTTTACGCCTTCGACGACGGCCCCGAGCTGATCGAGACGGTGACCATTCCCGGCGCGCCGTTCGCGCTCGACGGCGCCCGCGCCGATGCCGTGCAGCAGGCGCTGCGGCTGCTGCACCTGATTGCCGGCGTCAGCTATTACAAGGCCGGCGTGCCGGACCAGGTGCGCATCGACAGCTATGCCATCGATGCGGCCACCGCCGCGCTGGTGGAAATGGTCTACCTCAACGGTCTCGGTGAGTTCGCCTACCGCAATGGCCTGAACCTGCGCGGGCGGTTCCGCCTGCCGGTCGAAGGAAAATCGGTCGCCGCGCCGGCGCTGGGCCTGCGCGAGCATGCCCTGGTCGCCATCGGTGGTGGCAAGGATTCGCTGGTCAGCATCGAGGCCCTGCGCACGCTGGGCATCGCCGAGACGGTGACCTGGATCGGCGGTTCGCAGCTGATCCGCGCCTGCGCCGAACGCACCGGCCTGCCGATCCTCAACATCGGCCGCACGCTGGCCCCGGAGCTGTTCGAACTGAACCGCCAGGGCGCGTGGAACGGGCATATCCCGGTCACCGCGGTGAACTC
Organism: Stenotrophomonas sp. GZD-301; assembly: GCF_049310345.1. NCBI lineage: Bacteria > Pseudomonadati > Pseudomonadota > Gammaproteobacteria > Lysobacterales > Lysobacteraceae > Stenotrophomonas > Stenotrophomonas sp. GZD-301. The sequence goes on from NZ_JBMOWY010000061.1 coordinate 67,145, forward strand.
GATGATCATGGTGCTGGCCGCGCTGCTGCAGGGCGTGGACCAGGTGGTGTTCTCCAACGAACGCTCGGCCAGCTATGGCAGCCAGATTCCGGGCACCGGTGAGGTCAACCACCAGTGGTCCAAGGGCTGGGCGTTCGAGCAGGCCTTCGGTGAGCATGTGGAAACGCACATCGCCGCCGACCTCCACTATTACTCGCTGCTGCGGCCGCTGTCGGAGCTGGCGGTGGCGCGCCAGTTCGCCAAGAGCGACTTCTACGACGCGCACTTCTCCAGCTGCAACCGCAACTTCCACATCCTCGGCGAACGCCCGGTCAACCGCTGGTGCGGGGTCTGCCCGAAGTGCCACTTCGTGTTCCTGGCGCTGGCACCGTTCATGCCCAAGCCGCGCCTGGTGAACATCTTCGGCCGCAACCTGCTGGACGATGCCGACCAGGCCGGCGGCTTCGATGCGCTGCTGGAGTTCCAGGACCACAAGCCGTTCGAATGCGTCGGCGAAGGCCGCGAATCGCGTGCGGCGATGGCGACCCTGGCCGCGCGCCCGGAGTGGAGCGAAGACGCGCTGGTGAAGCGTTTCATCCAGGAGATCCAGCCGCACCTGGACGCAGGCGAACTGCAGGTCGAGCCGCTGCTGGTCCTGGAAGGCGAACACCGGATTCCGGCGGCGATCTGGGAGCGCCTGCGTGCGAATTTCGCAGCTTGAGGGCAAGCGGGTCGCGCTGTGGGGCTGGGGCCGTGAGGGCCGTGCGGCCTTCCGCGTGCTGCAGCAGCGGCTGCCGTCGCTGCCGCTGACCCTGTTCTGCCCCGAGGCGGAAGCTGCCGCAGCGCGAGAGGAAACCCTCGGCGCGCTGCAGGTGCGGTCGGATGTCAGTGGCGATGCGCTGGCCGCGTTCGAGCTGGTGATCAAATCGCCGGGGATCAGCCCGTACGGCGAGGCCGCGCAGGCCGCCACCGCTCAGGGCACGCAGTTCATCGGCGGCACCTCGCTGTGGTTCGCCGAGCACGCCGATGCCGATGGCACCGTGCGCGACACGGTGTGCGTGACCGGCACCAAGGGCAAGAGCACCACCACCTCGCTGCTGGCGCACCTGCTGCGTGCGTCGGGCGCGCCGACCGCGCTGGTCGGCAACATCGGCCTGCCGTTGCTGGAAGTGCTCGACCCGCAGCCCGCACCGCAGTACTGGGCGGTGGAGCTGTCCAGCTACCAGACCGGCGAGGTGGCGCGCAGCGGCGCGCACCCGCAGGTGGCGGTGGTGCTGAACCTGTTCCCCGAGCACCTGGACTGGCACGGCAGCGAAGCGCGCTACATCCAGGACAAGCTGCGTCTGGTCACCGAGGGCGCGCCGCGCATCGCGGTGCTCAATGCCGCCGATCCGCATCTGGCCGCGCTGTCGCTGCCCGACAGCGAGGTGGTGTGGTTCAACCAGCCGCAGGGCTGGCACATGCGAGGCGATGTGGTTTACCGGGCCGGGCAGGCGGTGTTCGACACCGGCAGCACGCCGCTGCCGGGCCGCCACAACCGCGGCAACCTGTGCGCGGTGCTGGCCGCCGTGGAAGCGCTGGGGCTGGATGCCGTGGCGCTGGCGCCGTCGGTGCAGGCATTCCGGCCGCTGCCCAATCGGCTGCAGACGGTGGGCAGCCGCGAGGGCGTCACCTTCGTCAACGATTCCATCAGCACCACGCCGCACGCCAGTCTGGCGGCGCTGGAATGCTTCGCCGGCCGCCGCATCGCGCTGCTGGTCGGGGGGCACGATCGTGGCTTGGACTGGCACGACTTCGTCCAGCACATGGCCGATGACGTGCCACCGGTGGAGATCGTGACGATGGGGGCCAATGGGCCGCGCATCCACGACCTGCTGCAGCCGCTGGCCGCGCAGGGGCGGTTCGGCCTGCACGCGGCCACCGACCTGGCCGAGGCGATGCGCCTGGCGCAGGCGGCGCTGGGCGCGCAGGGCGGGGTGGTACTGATGTCGCCCGGCGCACCCAGCTACGGGGTGTACCGCGACTATGTCGCCCGTGGCCGGCATTTCGCCGAACTGGCCGGATTCGACCCGGACCAGATCACCGCGATCCCGGGCATCGGCATCGCCTGATCGCGCCGCGCTCGTAGAGCCGGGCTCTGCCCGGCTGCGTTCCGCGCCGACGACGCAATGCCCGCGCTTCGCGCGACAGCCGGGCAGAGCCCGGC
>NZ_JBMOWY010000062.1:0-988 GCF_049310345.1 Stenotrophomonas sp. GZD-301
CTTGTCGTGCCGGCCGCGAGGAACACCCTGTAGTGCCGGCCGCTGGCCGGCATTGCGGGATACCAGGTTGTGCGTGGAACCGCCCCGCGGCCCGGATCACGGGCGGTCGTCGGGCCGGCGGAACGGGATCACGACGTAGTCCTGGCCTTCGCGCGGCTGCCACAGCACCGGCACGCCCTTCGGGGAGGGCGGTTCCAGGTCGTTGTCGCGCAGGGGGGCGAGGTCGTCTTCGTCCTCGTCCTCCCAGCTGTAGCGCTTGCGCGGCGCCATCGGGTCGGACAGGCGGAACAGCAGGGCGCTGATGATGCCGGCGAAGGCGCCGCCCATGTGCGACTGCCAGGACACGCCCGGCTCGTGCGGAAGAATGGTCAGCAGCATGCTGCCGTAGAACAGGAAGGCGATCAGGCCGGCGGCGATGGCGGGCCGGTCGCGGCGCAGAAGGCCGAGCACGAACACCAGGAACATCAGGCCGTGGGTGATGCCGCTGGCGCCAAGATGGCGGCTGCCGATGTCGCCGAGCAGCCAGGCGCCCAGGCCCGAGCCGATCCACAGCAACGGGAACGCGCGCAGGGTGGCCTTGGGATAGACGCTGCCGGCCAGGGTGCCGAGGATCAGCAGGGCCGCCGCATTGGCGCCCAGGTGCTGGACCGAACCATGCAGCAACGGCGCGCCGAGAATGCCGAGCAGGCCGGCCGTGTCCAGCGGGGCGACCGCCCACGGGCGCCAGTCGAAATGGCCTTGGGCGGTGAACACCGCCACCAGCACCAGCACGAAGGCCAGGCTGAGGTTGAAAGCCCGCATCACGCGACCGCGGTCGGTACGGGACGGAGCCGGCGGCTCGCCGGCGGGCAGGGGCAGGTTGGCGTTCATACCCTTAGGGATTGCGTCGCCCGGGCTGAACACAAGGGCAACGCGATGGGAGAGAGAGGTGGGGGGGGGGGGGGGGAGCCCCCGGAGGGACCAACAAGTGAGGCGTGGGGGCCGTGGT
>NZ_JBMOWY010000063.1:0-24200 GCF_049310345.1 Stenotrophomonas sp. GZD-301
GCAGAAAAAAGAGACAAGCGGGGGGGGGGAGGGGTTCCCCTCTCCTGGACCCCCCCCCCCCCCCCCAACCGGGGTCAGGCGTGGCCGTCCGGCTTGGGCGGGTTCTTCAGGCTCAGCACCACCGTGGCGGCGATGATGACGGCCACCACGCCCAGCGAGATCGGGGTGGGGATCTTGAAGATGTCGATCAGCATCATCTTGGCGCCGATGAAGGCCAGCACCAGGGCCAGACCGTACGGCAGCAGGTGGAAGCGATCGGCCATGCCGGCCAGCAGGAAGAACATCGCGCGCAGGCCCAGCACCGCGAACACGTTCGAGGTCAGCACGATGAACGGGTCGGTGGTGATGGCGAAGATGGCCGGGATGCTGTCCACCGCGAAGATCACGTCGGTGACGGCAATCAGGATCAGCACCACGAACAGCGGGGTGTACCAGCGCTTGCCGTCGCGCATCACGCTCATGGCATTGCCGGCATAGTCGGGCAGCAGGCGCAGGTGCTTGCGCATCCAGCGCAGGGCAGGGTTGGTCTCCAAGTCCGGCTCCTGGCCGGCGGAGAACCACATCTTCCAGCCGGTGAACAGCAGGAACGCGCCGAACACGTAGAGCAGCCAATGGAACTTCGTGAGTAGCACGCTGCCGGCGAAGATCATGATCGTACGCAGCACGATCGCACCCAGGATGCCGATGATCAGCACCTTCTGGCGCTGCTCTTCCGGCACCGCGAAGTAGCCCATGATCATCAGGAAGACAAAGATGTTGTCCACCGCCAGGGCCTTCTCGACCAGGTAACCGGTCAGGAACTCCAGGCCGACCTTGTTGGCCACCACCTGGCCGGCGGTCTCGTTCAGGTAGTACCAGAGGCCACCGTTGAAGGCCAGGGCCAGGGCCACCCAGCCGATGGACCACCACAGGGCCTCCTTGAAGGTGACCTTGTGCGGGCCGCCGTGGCGCATCAATACCAGGTCGACCAGCAGCGCGATGACTACCACCGCGCCGAAGCCGCCCCACAACCACAAATTACCGATCGTCTGCATGGGTTTATCCGTTGGGAAAAGAAAAAAGCCTCAAGCCGGACGGCGAGGATCTGCAACGGAGGATCGGGGGGATCCGGGGACAGAGCTTCGCCATACGGCGAAGGTCTCGCTCGCAGTCCCGATGGGTGGGACTGCCGTTGCACCGGAGCCTGCGGGCTCGAATTGACGGCGACAACGTCTGGGAGCTACTCCCCTTCTGGCGCCGATTCTGCGGGGTGATCGGGCCGGCGTCAATCGCCGGTCTGCCGGGCCGGGGCGGCGCCCGTTTACAATAGGCCGATGAACATTGCCCCCGCCCCCGTAGTCCGCCTCAAGAACGCCTGGCGCTCCAGCCACCCGTGGATCTTCCAGAAACTGGTCGAAAAGCCTGCCGTCCGGCCCAAGCCCGGTGCCATCGTCGACGTGGTCGGCGTGGATGGGGAGTGGATCGGCCGGGGGTTCTACAACGGTCATTCGCGCATTGCCGTGCGTATCCTGGAAACCGATCAGGGCATCCCGGTGGACGCCGGCTGGTTCTCGCGCAAGATCGCCCAGGCGGTGTCGCTGCGTCGTGACGTGCTCAAGCTGGATGACCTGTCCAATGCCTGGCGCGTGGTGCACAGCGAAGGCGATGGCCTGTCCGGCCTGGTGGTGGACCGCTACGGCGACCTGGTGGTGGTGGAGTTCTTCGCCGCCGGCATGTTCCGCCACCGCGAATGGATCTACGAGGCGCTGCGCGAGCAGTTCCCGGGCTGCCGCTTCCACAGCTTCGCCGACGAACACGTGCAGAAGCAGGAGAGCTTCGACTTCCACGGCAACACCACCACCGAAGCGTCGGTGATCACCGAGTACGGCGTGAAGTTCCGCGCCGACCCGGCCGGTGCGCACAAGACCGGTTTCTTCGCCGACCAGCGCGAGAACCGTGAGTGGCTGAGCCAGCAGGTGGAAGGCAAGTCCGTGCTGGACCTGTGCTGCAACACCGGCGGCTTTGCGGTGTATGCCGCGGTGCGCGGTGCGTCCGAGGTGGTCGGCATCGACATCGACGAGGACGTGATCGACATCGCCAAGGGCAATTCGCGCCTCAACAACGTGCGCCCGAAGTTCGTGCAGTCCGACATCTTCCCGTGGCTGCGCGATGCGGCCAACCGCGGCGAACGCTACGACGTGGTGATCCTGGACCCGGCCAAGATGACGCGCGACCGCGACCAGGTGATCACCGCGCTGAAGAAGTACCTGGACATGAACAAGCTCGCGTTGGGCGTGGTCAAGCCCGGCGGCCTGTTCGCCACGTTCTCGTGCACCGGCCTGGTGGCCGAGGACCAGTTCCTGGACATGCTGCGCCGCGCGGCGTTCTATTCCGGCCGCACCATCCAGATCCTGAAGGTGTCCGGCGCCGGTCCGGACCATCCGTTCATGGCCCACGTGCAGGAATCGCGCTACCTCAAGGCCGTGTTCTGCCGCGTGCTCGACTGACGTAGGGCCGGCGGCAGGCCGGCCCTTCGGCTCTACCGGGCATTGCCTGGTGCCGGCCAGCGGCCGGCACTACCGTTGCGGGTGCCTGCGGGGCTATGGTCTGACGCTTCCCGAATGTAGAGAGGCGTCATGACGTTGCGCAGTCTGTCCCTGCTGGTGTCGCTGGCGCTGTGCACGCCGCTGGCCGCCCACGCGATCGAGTTCACCCCGCAGGAACTGGCCCGGGCCTCGGCGCTGCAGCGCACGCTGCTGACGCTGGACAGCCACCTCGATACGCCCGCCAACTTCCACCGCGAGGGCTTCGACATCGCCCAGCGCCACGACCACAACGCGTTGTCGCAGGTGGATTACCCGCGCATGGTCGATGGCGCGCTGGATGGCGGCTTCTGGGCGATCTACACCGACCAGGGCGACCGCACTGCGGCGGCCCACCAGCAGGACCGCGATGCCGGCCTGCTGCGGTTGATGGAGATCCGCGAGATGCTCGCCGCGCATCCGGATACCTTCCAGCTCGCGCTGACCGCTGCCGATGCCGCGCGGATCAAGGCGGCCGGCAAGCGCGTGGTCTATATCAGCATGGAGAACGGCAGCCCGCTGGTGGATGACCCGACGCTGCTCAGCTTCTACCACCGCGCCGGGCTGCGCCTGCTCAGCACGGTGCACTTTGCCAACAACGAGTTCGCCGATTCGGCCACCGATCCCAAGGGTGCCGAGTGGAAGGGGTTGAGCCCGGCCGGCAAGGCGCTGGTCGACGAGGCGGTGCGGCTGGGCATCGTGATCGACCAGTCGCATGCCTCCGACGCGGTGTTCGACGACCTGATCGAGCGCATGCCGGTGCCGTTCGTGCTGTCGCACAGTTCGGCCAAGGCGATCTACAACCATCCGCGCAATCTGGACGATGCGCGTCTGGCGCGCCTGGCCAAGGCCGGCGGCGTGATCCAGGTCAACGCCTACGGCGGGTATCTGATCGACATCGGCAAGAACGAACCGCGCGCGCTGGCCGAGAAGACGGCGATCGACCAATGGGGCGGCTACGACGCCCTGAGCATGGCGCAGGGCGTGAAGCTGGCCCAGGCGCAGGCCGAACTGGACCGCCTGCACCCGATGCGCAAGGCCACGCTGGACGACTTCTTCGCCCATTTCGAGCACATCCTGAAGGTAGTCGGCCCCGAGCACGTGGGCATTGGCCTGGACTGGGACGGCGGCGGCGGCCTGGCCGATCTGCAGGACGTCAGCGAACTGCCGAAGATCACCGCGTGGCTGCTGCGCAAGGGCTACACCCAGCAGCAGATCGCCGCGATCTGGGGCGGCAACCTGCTGCGCGTGATGCAGCAGGCGCAGGATCACGCCAACAAACTGGCCAAAATCCCGTAGAGCCGGGTTCTACCCGGCTGGGCGTTCCGAAGCCGATAGCAAAAGCAGCCCCGTAGAGCCGGGTTCTACCCGGCTGGTATTCCGGCGCCGATAGCAAAAGCAGCCGGGCAGAGCCCGGCTCTACGGGGTGGCTTCGCGGCTCGTCGTTTGCCTGTCAGGCCTTGCCCAGCACCGCGTTGCGGCGGCCGTAAGCGAAGTAGGCGATCAGGCCCAGGACGTTCCAGGCCAGGAAGTACAGCTGCGTTTTGCTGGGCAGGCTGAAGAACAGATACACGCAGCCGATCACCGCCAGCGGGCCGACGACCCACGCCAGCGGCGTGCGGAACTTGCGCTCGCGGTTGGGCTCGCGTGCGCGCAGCACCACCAGGCACAGGCCCACGGCGGTGAACGCGGCCAGCGTGCCGGCGTTGGCCAGTGCGGCGATCTCGTCCAGGCGGGCCACACCGGCCAGGGCGGCCACGAGCACCGCGGTGAACAGCGTGGTGGCGACCGGGGTGCCGGTGCGCGCGCTGACCTTGGACAGGCCGCGCGGCAGCAGGCCGTCGCGCGACATGACGAAGAAGATGCGGCTCTGCCCGTACAGGAAGGCCAGCAGCACGGTCGGCAGGGCGATCACCGCCGCCGCGCCGATCCACTTGGCCGCGCCCGGGCTGCCCAGCTCGCGCAGGATCAGCGCCAGCGGCTCGGCGCTCTGGCCGAAGATGGTGTAGCTCATCGCACCGACGGCGGCGAGCGCGACCAGCACGTAGATGATGGTGCAGCCGACCATCGAGCCGATGATGCCGATCGCCAGGTCGCGGTCGGGCTTCTTGGTTTCCTCGGCGGCCGTGGAGATCGCATCGAAGCCGTAGAAGGCGAAGAAGATGATCGCCGCCGCCGCCATCACGCCACGTTCGACCCCACCTTCGCCGATCGACTTGGCGAACCCGAACGGCATGAACGGGTCCATGTGGCCGGTGTCGAAGTGCGGCAGCGCGATCGCCACGAACACGGTCAGCGCGATGATCTTGACCACCACCAGGACTGCGTTGAGGGTGGCGCTTTCCTTGGTGCCGGCCATCAGCATGCCGGCCACCACGAAGGTGATCAGCACCGCTGGCAGGTTGATGAAGCCCCCTTCCACATGCGGGCCGGCGGTCAGCATCAGCGGCAGTTCAATGCCCCAGCCGTGCAGGAAGCCGACCGCGTAGCCGGACCACCCCACCGCGACCGTACTCACCACCAGCGAGTACTCCAGGATCAGGCTCCAGCCCACCACCCAGGCCACCATCTCGCCGAGAGCGGCGTAGCTGTAGGTGTAGGCGCTGCCGGCAGCCGGCATCATCGTCGCCAGTTCGGCATAGGACAGCGCCGCGCAGGCGCACACCGCGCCGGCGATGGCGAAGGAGATCAGCACGGCCGGGCCGGCCAGGTTGGCGCCCACGCCGATCAGCGTGTAGATGCCGGTGCCGACGATGGCGCCGATGCCCAGCGCGATCAGGTGCGGCCAGCTCAGGGTGGGGATCAGTCGCCTGCCGGCTTCATGAACGGTGACGGTGTCTAGGGACTTGCGCCGGAGCAACGACATGGGGCCTCGCGGTGGGTGACTGTTAACGACAAGTCTGCGAGTTTTACCGAACGCGGCGCAGCATTACTACTGCCAAGCGTCCAGCGGTCCGTGCATGACCACATGACTGGGGAAAGCTTGACGAAACCAGCACAATGCGCCGCGCCGCGGTTGCAGGCGCGGGCACTGTCGGCCGGCTGCGCTCAGCGATCCAGCGTGGCCATTGCCGCCTCGGCATAGCGCGGGCCGGCGGCGGCATCGGGCGGGAAGATCGCATCGATGCGGGCCAGGTCGTCCGCGCTCAGCTGCACCTGCAGCGCGCCAAGGTTTTCCTCCAGGTAGGCGAGCCGCTTGGTGCCCGGGATCGGGACCAGGTCCTCGCCCTGTGCCAGCACCCACGCCAGTGCCAGCTGCCCCGGGGTGATGCCCTTGGCGCCGGCCATCGCGGTGACCGCGTCGACCAGGGCCAGGTTGCGCGCGAAGTTGTCGCCCTGGAAGCGCGGCGACTGGCGGCGGTAGTCGTCGCTGTCGAAGTCGGCCGGGCTGCGGATCGCGCCGGTCAGGAAGCCACGGCCCAGCGGCGAGTAGGGCACGAAGCCGATGCCCAGGTCGCGCACGGTCTGCAGCACGCCGTTGTGCTCCGGATCGCGCGACCACAGCGAGTACTCGGTCTGCACGGCGGTGATCGGGTGGACGGCATGTGCGCGGCGGATCGTGGCGGCAGCGGCTTCGGACAGGCCGAGGAAGCGCACCTTGCCCTGTTCGACCAGCCGCGCCATCGCGCCCACGGTGTCCTCGATCGGCACGGTCCCGTCCACGCGGTGCTGGTAGTAGAGGTCAATGTGGTCCACGCCCAGCCGCGTCAGGCTGGCCTCGCAGGCGGCAATCACGTACTCGGGGCGGCCATCCACGCTGCGCGCGCGGGTGTCGGTGGGCTCCAGTCTGATGCCGAACTTGGTGGCCAGAAACACCTGGTCGCGACGGTCGGCAATGGCCTTGCCGACCAGCACTTCGTTGGTGTGCGGGCCGTACATGTCGGCGGTATCGAGCAGGGTCACGCCGCGTTCCAGCGCGCGGTGGATCACCGCCGTCGCGTCGGCATCGCTGCCGCGGCCGCCGTAGAAGGCGCTCATGCCCATGCAGCCAAGGCCGAGCGCGGAAACGGTGGGGCCATGACGGCCAAGGGTGCGGGTCTGCATGGGGAAAGCTCCGGAAGCGGGGGAGGGCGGCGCCAGCGGGCGCCGGAGCCACAGCATCCTCCGCTGTACCATGTGGATAAACCGGTGTTCGCCACATCGACCTTGAAGGCAGGCTTCACAATGTCCTCCCAGCTCCCATTGTCTGCCGTGGTCGCCTTCGCCCGCGTGGCCCACCATGCCAGCTTCACCCGCGCGGCCGACGACCTGGGCATCTCGCCCTCGGCGCTGTCGCAGACGGTGCGCGCGCTGGAGGCCCGCATGGGCGTGCGCCTGCTGCACCGGACCACCCGGAGGGTGGGCCTGACCGAACACGGCGCGCGCTTCCTGGCCCGGGTACGCGACGGCTTGGCGCAGATCGACGCGGCATTCGAGGATCTGGACAGCGTGCGCGACGTGCCGGCCGGGAAGCTGCGCATCAACGTGCCCCGGATTGCGGCGGAACTGCTGGTGCTGCCGCACCTGCCCACCTTCATGGCGCGCTACCCGCAGGTGGAGGTGGAGCTGTTCGTGGAACCGGCGCTGGTGGATCTGGTCGCCGGCGGGTTCGACGCCGGGATCCGGCTGGGCGAATGCCTGGCGCGCGACATGATCGCGGTGCCGATCGGTCCCCTGGAGCGGCAGGTGGTGGTGGCCACGCCGGCCTACTTCGCCGCCCACGGCACGCCGGGCACGCCGGCCGATCTGGTCGGGCATGCGTGCATCGTGCACCGGCGCAGCAACGGCCGGCTGATGGCCTGGGAATTCAGCCACGCCGGCCGCGACTTCGAGGTGGAGGTGAGTGGCCGGCTGGTGTTCAACGATGCGGCGCTGATCCACACCGCCGTGCGCGCCGGCCTCGGCATGGGCCAGGCGTTCGAGGCGGTGGTGGCCGGCGATGTCGCCGCGGGTCGGTTGCAGGCGGTGCTGCAGGACTGGCAGCCGCCGTTCGCCGGATTCCACCTGTACTACCCGGCGCGCGAGCAGATGGCGCCGAAGCTGCGGGTGTTCATCGACCACCTGCGGCAGGCCCGACGCGCCGACTGAGCGCGGTACGCATCAGCCCGAGGCCTCGGCGGCGGTATCCATCAGCAGGCGCAGCCATTCGCCGTCGCGCGGCAGCCCATGCGGAAACATCACCTGGGCATCGCCCGGGAAGCGCTTGCAGCGCAGTACCCCGTGCTCGTCGAACATCCGCCAGCCCTGCGCGGCATCCTCGGCGGCGCGGATGCGCCGGTGCAGTGCCTGCGCCAGACTGGCCTGGCAGTCGAAATGGCAGGCACGCAGGTCGATGTGATCCAGCGGCTGCAGATCCGCCAGGATGCGGCAGACCGCAGGATGGGCCAGATCAATACGCCCCGTGCCCATGCCGAGCAGGCACTCGTCGAATCCGGCCAGGTGCTGCACGAAGTACACGGGGGACATCGATTCCTCGCGTGGGGCGCGCGGACGCTGCAGGGGCGGCCGTGGGGCGATGGGGCCGATTGGACACCCTGCGCGGGTGGCGGGGAATCTCAAGTTATTGATTGAAGCGCAAGGTATGGATGACGGTGTCTATTCGCCAGCGCAGTCAGCCCCACGCGCCGGACGCGCATCGCCCCCTGTACCGGGGCCTCAGCCGCTGACGCCGAGGCGCACGCCAAATCCGATGAGGAAGATGCCGGCGACGCGTTTCAGCAAAAGCCCTACGCGGGGGTGCTGAATAATCCGACGGCGCAACAGGTTGCCCACCGCGATCAACACCGAGCAGTACGCCAGTCCCATGACGAAGATGATCACCGCCATGCTCGCGAACGTCGCCACGCCCTGGTGCCGCGCCGGGTCGATGAACAGCGGCAGGAACGCCATGTAGAAGATGATGGCCTTGGGGTTGAGCAGGTTGATCAGCACCGCCTGCCGGAAGTAGTGCCCCGGCTGCAGGCGGATGCCGCCTTCCTCGCCCGCCGGACGCGGACGGCGCAGCAGGCCGATGCCGACCCACACCAGGTAGGCCGCGCCGAGATACTGCACGGCGTGGAACACCAGCGGGTTGGCCTTGAGCAGCGCGGCCACGCCGGCCACCGCCAGCCACATCAGGATCTGGTCGCCGAGCAGCAGCCCGAACAGGGCGGTGTAGCCGCCGCGGACGCCGCCGCGCCCGGTGGCGGTCAGCAGGGTGAACGTGCCCGGGCCGGGCAGCGCCAGGAACACCAGCACGGCAGCAACGAAGGTCCACAGATCCTGGATGCCCATCCACGGCATGGCGGCGACTCGACAACGGGGGGAGCGCCATTGTCCGGCACCGTCGCGGTTCCCGATAGCGTCACCCCGCCGGGTGCGGCAGATCCTCCAGCAGGGGCTGCAGCCGTTGCTCGAACAGCGCATGCAGCTGCCGGATCGCCGGCGAGAACTGCTTGCGATGCGGGCACACCAGGTTCAACGGCAGGCTGTCGCCGGCGCCGTCGAGCAGCACCTGCAGGCGCCCGGCGCGGACGTCCTCGCGCAGATCCAGCCACGACTTGAACACGATGCCTTCGCCGGCCACCGCCCAGCGGCGCACCACGTCGGCATCGTCGCAGATCATGTTGCCGCGCACCTGCACCACCACCCGGCGGCCCTCGGCCTCGAAGTTCCAGCGGTCGTAGGCGCGGCCGGCGAGCTGGTAGAGCAGGCAGTGGTGGTCCTTGAGCGCCTCCAGGCTGGTGGGCGTGCCGTGCCGGGCCAGATAGGCGGGCGCGGCGGCCAGCACCCGGCGGTTGCCCGGCAGCAGCGGCAGCGCCACGTAGCTGGCGTTGTCGAAGCGGCCGAGCCGGAAGGCGATGTCGACCGGATCGCGGAACACGTCGGCGACCTGGTCGGACAACTGCAGCCGCAGCTGCAGCTTCGGGTGCGCGGCGCGGAACTCGGTCAGCCAGGGCAGCAGCAGGTGCCGGCCCAGGTCCGACGGCGCGGCCACCTGCAGCACCCCGCGCAGTTCGGCATCTTCGCCGCGCACCCGCGCCTGGCCCTCGCTCAGGGTGGCCAGCACGTCCTGGGCGTAGGGCAGGTACAGCGCGCCTTCGGCGGTCAGGCGCAGGCTGCGGGTGGAGCGCACGAACAGCCGCAGGTCCAGCTCCCGCTCCAGGCGCGCCACCGCCGCGGCGACCTGGCCGGGCAGCAGGTCGGCTTCGCGCGCTGCGTTGGAGAAGCTGCCCAGTGCCGCGGTGCGGACGAACAGGGTCAGGTCATCGACACGGACCATTTTCATTCCAGGAGTGAAAGTGCTGACCGATTTTGCGCCTTTCCGGCCGATCCGGTGAAGCGCAGGCTGTGCCCCTCTCCCCAACGGACCGTGCTTCGATGAAAGCCGTCGCCTATACCCAACATGGCCTGCCGATCAGCGACCCGCGCGCGCTGGTGGACATCACCCTGCCGCTGCCCGAGCCGGGACCGCGCGACCTGCGCGTGCAGGTCCGGGCGATCTCGGTCAACCCGGTCGATACCAAGGTGCGCAACGGCGTGGCGGTGGACGCACCGCGCGTGCTCGGCTGGGACGCGGTCGGCATCGTCGACGCGGTCGGCAGCGAGGTCGGCCTGTTCCAGCCCGGCGACGCGGTCTTCTATGCCGGGGCGATCGGCCGGCCCGGCAGCAACGCCGAATACCAGCTGGTGGATGAGCGCATCGTGGGCCGCAAGCCGGCCAGCCTGGACGATGCCGCCGCCGCGGCGCTGCCGCTGACTGCGATCACCGCCTGGGAGCTGCTGTTCGACCGCCTGCGCATCGCCGAGGGCGGTGGCGAGGGCCAGACCCTGCTGGTGGTCGGCGCGGCCGGCGGCGTGGGCTCGATCCTGGTGCAGCTGGCGCGCCAGCTGACCCGGCTGACGGTGATCGGCACCGCCTCGCGCCCGGATACCCAGGACTGGGTGTACGCGCTGGGCGCGCACCACGTCATCGACCACACCCGGCCGCTGACCGAGGGCCTGGCGCGCCTGGGCATCGCAGCGGTGGACCATGTTGCCAGCCTCACCCACACCGACCAGCACTACGACCAGATCGTGGCCGCGTTGATTCCGCAGGGCCAGCTGGCCCTGATCGATGACCCCGGCCAGCTGGATGTGCTGGCGCTCAAGCGCAAGAGCCTGTCGCTGCACTGGGAATCGATGTTCACCCGGTCCAGCTTCGACACGCCCGACCTGGAGCGCCAGCACGTGCTGCTCGACCGCGTCGCCGACCTGGTCGACGCCGGTGTGCTGCGCACCACCCTCGGCGAGCACTACGGCCGCATCGACGCGGCCAACCTGCGCCGTGCCCACGCCCTGATCGAGAGCCACCGCGCCCGCGGCAAGCTCGTCCTCGAAGGCTTCTGACCCCTGATGGAAACCACCCCCATGACCCTCGCACCGGTGGCACGCCGCCGCCATACCACCAAGGCCTACGACCCCACCCGCACGCTGCCGCCGGCGGTGCTGCACGATCTGCTCGATGTGCTGCACCACGCGCCGTCATCGGTGAACGCGCAGCCCTGGCACTTCCTGGTGGCCGGCAGCGCCGAGGCGCGTGCCCGCATCGCCCGCGCCACCCAGCCGCACCAGCCCTACAACACCGCCAAGATCACCGATGCCTCGCATGTGATCGTGTTCGCCACGCGTACCGCCATCGACGATGCGTACCTGGCACAGGTGATCGAGCAGGAAACCGCCGATGGCCGCTACCCCACGCCGCAGGCGCGCGAAGGCCAGCGCGGCGCGCTGCACCACTACGTGGACCTGCACCGCCACACCCTGGGCGATGTGCAGCACTGGATGCAGAAGCAGACCTACCTGGCGCTCGGCACGCTGCTGCTGGCCGCCGGGGTGCACGGCATCGATGCCACGCCGATGGAAGGCTTTGATGCGGCGGTGCTGGATGCCGAACTCGGCCTGGCCGAGCGTGGCCTGACCAGCGTGGTGCTGGTGGCACTGGGGTACGGCAGCGAGGCCAACTTCAACGCGGATCTGCCGAAGTCGCGGCTGCCCCGCGAACAGGTGTTCACCCACCTGTAACCCGGCCTCGGCCGCGGTGCGTGCTGCGGCCCGGTTCGCCGGGTCCGCAGCGGCGCAGCCATTGAGACCGGCACGGCCTACACTTGCCGGCATGCAAACCGAATTCCTTCTGCTTGGCGGCCTGCTGTGCGCCGTCCTCATCCTGCAGCTGATCCTTCTGCTGCGGCGTTCCCAGCACGGTGGCCTGGAGCAGGCCCTGCGCGATGAAGCCCGGGTCGGGCGTGGCGAGCTGCGCGAGCAGCTCGAAGGGCTGGGCCGGCAGCAGGACGCGCGGCTGGAAAGCTTCGCCCGCGCGCTGACCGATCTGTCCACCCGCACCGACCAGCGCCTGGACCTGCTGCGCGATGCCTTGGGCGAAGATGCACGCAAGGCACGCGAAGAACACGGCCTGGCCCAGCAGCGCACCGGCGACCTGCTGGCGCAGCGGCTGCATGACGTGCGCCTGCAGCTGGAAGCCTTCGGCCAGCAGCAGCAGGCGCGCATCGACGCGTTCGGCCAGCAGCTGCTGGAGCTGACCACGCGTACCGATGGCCATATGGCCGCACTGCGCCAGACGCTGGCCGAAGATGCGCGCAAGGGCCGCGACGAGAACGTGCAGTCGCAGCAGCGCCTTGGCGACACCCTGGGCCAGCGCCTGCAGGACATGACCCAGCGCAACGAACAGCGTATCGGCGAAATGCGCGCCACCCTGGAACAGCAGCTCAAGAGCCTGCAGAGCGACAACGCCGAGAAGCTCGACCAGATGCGCGTGACCGTGGACGAGAAACTGCAGACCACGCTCGAAGCGCGCCTGGGCGCATCGTTCCAGCTGGTCTCCGACCGGCTCGAGCAGGTCCAGCGCGGGCTGGGCGAGATGCAGCAGCTCGCCACCGGCGTCGGCGACCTCAAGCGCGTGCTGACCAACGTCAAGAACCGCGGCAGCTGGGGCGAAGTGCAGCTGGACAACATCCTCGAGCAGACCCTCACCCAGGAGCAGTACGCGCGTGGGGTGAAGGTGCGCCCGGACAGCGGCGAGATGGTCGACATTGCCGTGCGCCTGCCCGGCCGTGGCCATGAGGACACCCCGGTGTGGCTGCCGATCGACTCCAAGTTCCCGCGTGAGGACTACGAGCGCCTGCTCGATGCGCAGGAGCAGGGCGATGCCGAGGGCGTGCGCGTGCAGGGCGCGCAGCTGGAACGTGCGATCCGGGTGCAGGCCAAGTCGATCTGCGAGAAGTACATCGTGCCGCCGCACACCACTGATTTCGCGGTGATGTTCCTGCCCACCGAGGGGCTGTATGCCGAGGTGATCCGGCGGCCGGGGCTGGTGGACCTGCTGCAGCGCGAACACCGCGTGGTGGTGGCCGGGCCGACCACGGTGACCGCGCTGCTCAACAGCCTGCAGATGGGCTTCCGCACGCTGGCCATCGAACAGCGCTCCAGCGAGGTGTGGAGCCTGCTGGGCGCGGTGAAGAGCGAGTTCGGCAAGTTCGCCGGCATTCTGGAAAAGGCCGAAAAGCAGATCAGCACCGTGGGCAAAAGCCTGGGTGAGGCCAGCCGCAAGACCCGCACCATCGAACGGCGCCTGCGCGGCGTGGAATCGCTGGCCAGCGAGCAGACCGACCTGCTGCTGGCCGATGCGGCGGGCGATGACGACGACACCGGCGTGGACGACACCACGTCTGCACCGACATGAGGAATGAGCTGATGCGCAGTGTGTTGATGATGTTCCTGCTGTTGTTGGCGCTGGCCGGGTGCAGCAGTGCGCCGCACGCCACCGGGTCCGGCGTGCCCGTGGCCAGCGTGGAGACCGCCCCGGCGGCCCTGTCCGGCAGCGCCGCGACGACCGCCCAGCGCGCCGAATGCGAGGCCGCCGGCGGTGAAGCCAGGCCGCTTGGCCGCCTGCAGCATGTGCACTGCGTGGTGCCCTATGCCGATGCCGGCAAGGACTGCAGCGCCAAGGCCGACTGCAACGGCCAGTGCCTTGCCCGGGAGGGCACCGAGCTGGTGGCCGGTGCGACCGCGCGCGGCGTGTGCCAGCGCGACATCAGCCAGAACTTCGGCTGCCGCCAACGCATCGACAACGGCGTGGCGCAGGGCACGATCTGCGTCGACTGACCCGTCTCCGGCACGGGTATGCTGTGCCGCCAACCTGACATTGCAAGGATTTCCCGTGAGCCAGACCGTCTACGACATTCCCGTCACCACCATCGAAGGCCAGCCGTCGTCGCTGGCCGATTACCGCGGCAAGGTGCTGCTGGTGGTCAATGTCGCCTCCAAGTGCGGCCTGACCCCGCAGTACGAGGGCCTGCAGGCGCTGTACGCCGACAAGCAGGCCGCCGGTCTGGAAGTGCTGGGCTTCCCGGCCAACAACTTCCTGGCCCAGGAGCCGGGCAGCGAAGCGGAGATCCAGCAGTTCTGCCAGCTGGAGTACAACGTCGGCTTCCCGCTGTTCGCCAAGATCAGCGTGGCCGGTGATGACATCCACCCGCTGTACCAGCAGCTCACCGCCGCCCAGCCGGCTGCCACGGGCGAAGGCCCGATGCGCGAGAAGCTGCAGGGCGCCGTAGCCAAGTACCCGGACCTGGTGGTCAATCCGGCGCCGGCCGTGCTGTGGAACTTCGAGAAGTTCCTGATCGGCCGCGACGGCCAGGTCATCGCGCGCTTCGCCCCGGATGTGCCGGCCGATGACGCCCGCCTGGTGGCCGCGATCGACGCTGCGCTGGCGGCGTGATGCCACCGCGTGCAGGCGCACCGCGCGCCTGCACGCATCTTGCGCGCGCCACGCGCAGCAACGAGGATGGTCGCCGCCGCGATGCACGCGGTGTGCCGACAGGGGACAGGGCATGGAACTGCTGACGCTGGAACATTTCGCAGGCTGCGTGGACGAGACGTTCGCCGTGGATCTGCAGGGCATGCAGGTGGACTTCGTGCTGGTCGAGGCGCGGCCACTGAAGCACGCCCACCCGGATGCGCCGCGCGTGCCGTTCTCGCTGCTGTTCCGCAATGCCGCCCCGATCGTGTTCCCGCAGCAGATCTTCGCCATGCGCCACGCGCGTGTGGGCGAGGTGGGCATCTTCCTGGTTCCGATCGCGCAGGAGCGCGCCGGCTTTCTTTACCAGGCCGTGTTCAACTGACACCGGCCCAGCGCATCGCCACATGGGTCTGCTGGCCTGAATCGTCGCCGGCAATGAAGCCCAACCGTTCGTACAGCCGGCGTGCCGCCGGGTTGTGGACCTGCACATGCAGGCGCAGGCCACGTCCGCGCATCGCCGCGGACCGCTGCAGGCGATGGATCAGCGTTGTGCCCAGCCCACGTCCGCGCCAGGCCGGCAACAGGCTGATGTCCACCAGCAGATCGTCCTCGCCGGTTTCGTCGATGTACACGCGACCCACCGGCTGCCCGTCGACGTCGATGGCCAGGTAGTGGGCCTGCGGGTAGTGGCCCAGGTAGTGCTGGTGCTGCGCCACGAACTGCTGGGCGAGAAACTGCTGTTTGACCGTTTCCGGCCAGGGCAGGGGCTGCAGTTCTTCCGCGCGGGTCGTGGCGTACAGCGCCACCAGCCACGGCAGGTCGGCGCGCCCCAGCGCGCGCCATGCCCACGCGGCGGCGTCGTCGGCCCCGGCCAGCGCAGGGCGCCGTTCCGGGGGGAACGGCGCCAATGTGTCGGCCTGGATCATTCGAAGGCGGGGAACGCGCCTTGAAGGGCGATGCAGAAGTTGACCGCCAGGTACGGCTGCCGGTTCTCGTGCGCGCCATTGGCGCCGGCGGGCGCCAGCATGTTGGGCGCCATTGCCGTGTTCGGCGCCGTACTGCTGAACGACTTGATGGCGTTGGAGCCGGGCATCGACAGCGCGCCATTGGCCACCGGCGTGGCCAGCCGCTTCGCCGCGGCCTGCGCGAAGGCGACCAGATCATGCCGGTGGGCGGGCAGCTGGTCGGGGGTCAGGTTGACGCCGACGGCGCCGAACGTCTCGCCCATGTCGCGCTGGCTCAGCGAGGGGCCGGTGCCCTGCGAGGTGGCGGCCCGGGTCGTCAGGTTGGGCAGCTGGAACGTGTTCTGGCCATCGCCGCCGAAGCGGGTGCCGATCAGGGAGTACAGGGCAACGTTCTGCCGGAGCGGCAGCATCGCACCGTTGCAGAAGGCCCAGCCGTTGGGGTTGTAGGGGAATCCGAACATCTGGATTTCGCCGAGGAAGCAATCGCTCATGGTGTGATCTCTGCGCCTTGCGAAAGAGGAAGTCAGCCCTGCGACGGGAAGATGCCGAAGGAGGCGATGAAGTACTGCACGGTGAGGGTCGGCATGCAGTTCTCATGCGGCAGGTTGCCGCCTGCCGCGGTCACCGATGTCGGGGCCAGTGTCATCGCCGAGCCGCCGGTGGTATCGCTGACGTAATAGGTTTCGCCGCTGACCGAACCGGGTACGACCGTTGTCGAGGGCAGATCGGCGGTGGCGGCGGCCGTGGTCACCGACAGCGTGTGGGTATGGGCGGGCATCTGCGGCAGGGTCAGGGTGACCTGCTCGGAGCCGCCCACCTGGCCGAGGGTCCGGGGCGTCAGACTGGGACCCGCTCCCTGATGGACGGGCAGGCGGCCACGCAGGTCGGGCACTGCGAAGGTGTTGACCCCGTCGCCGCCGTAGGTGGTGCCGAGCAGCGTGTACAGCACTTCATTGTTCGCGATGGGCACCTGGCGTCCGTCGCAGGGCAGCCATCCGATAGGAATACGGTTGAATCCGAACATGCGGATCTCGCCGACAAAAGGCATGGTCATCGATGCGTGCTCCTGGAGAGGTCAGCTGCGCGGCGGATAGATGCCCGCCTGCGTGCAGATGAAGAAGTTGATGACCGCGAACGGCTGCATGTTCGGGTGCGGCTGGGTGCTGCCGGCCGGGCCCACCGATGACGGGGCCTGCGCGACCAGCTTGTTGCCCGGTGCCGCATAGAGCGTGGGACCGGTACCCGTGCCGGCATAGGCGCAGCCGGTCGGAATGCGGACGGTGCCGGGGGCGTTCACGCCGAGCACCTGGTGCGAATGGGCGGGCATCTGCGCGGGAAGCAGGGTGACGCTTTCCCAACCGCCGCTGTTGCCGGCCTGGAGGGGCGCGGGTTGCCAGGTGGCATCGGCCGAAGGACCTGCGGACACCGGCACACGGCCGCGAAGATCCGGCAGCCCGAAAGTGGTGCGCCCGTCCCCCCCATACTGCGTGCCAAGCAGCGAGAACAGGGCCTGGTTGGTTGCGACCGCCAGCAGCTGGCCGTTGCAGAGCGCAAAGCCCTTCGGTGCAAAACTGAAGCCGGCCATGACAATCTGGCCGAGATAATATTCGCCCATCGATATCCCCCTTGGATGGTGAGCGCGCGGCGCCGGACTGGCGCCCGCGTACTCTGAACGCCATTCAGGTTGTTCACAAGTCCCTGCCGTTGCAGCGATACGACCGTAGGTTGCATCTATCTTCCACGCCGGGACTCTGTTCCAATGGCGCCAACGGGGGAGGCGTGGATGGCCTACCGCTGGCAGCGCCGGGGATCGGCAGGGGATTGGTTTCCCCGGGAGCACGCCAGTTGGGACGCGCACCTCGATGTTGTTCCGCATCCAGGTGGGATTCTTCTAAGGGGGAAGAGTCATGTCGTTCCTTTCCGGTACCGCGCGTTCCGCGCGTCTGTTCGCCTTCGTCTCGTTGTTGACCTGCCTGGCCCTGATATGGCCCGGTGCAGCGCGCGCGGCCCACACCTCCCTGCTGTGCGGACCGCAGACGGTCCACGTGCCCAGCGGCGGCAGCGTGGCGATCGACGTCACCGCCTGCGCAGGCCCCAACATCTTCCTGGCCGGCGACGGCGGCGTGGACGGGCCGGCCCTGCCACAGCGCGGCACCGCGATCCTGCGCGTCGATGACCCCAACTGGTACGTGGACTACAGCCACTTCGGCGTCAACACCACCGGCGATGTCTTCGAGTTCTCCGACACCGCCAACCGCACGGTGCGGGTGACGATGATCATCGACCCGCCGGCCTCGTCGATCGTGGTCAGCCCGGCCACCCTGAACCCGATGACCGCCGGCACGGCGTTCACGCAGACCCTCACTGCCACCGGCGGTACCGCGCCGTACACCTACACCACCAACACCGCGCAGCTCCCGCCGGGGATCACCCTGTCCAGCGCCGGCGCGCTGTCGGGTACCCCAACCCGGCGTGGTGCCTTCAGTTTCACTGTGCGTGCCACCGACAACACAGGCGCCGTGGTCGACAAGGCGTACTCGTTGACCGTGCAGAACCCCAGCCTGTCGCTCAGCCAGACCTCGGCCACCGCCGTGCAGAACATCCCGTTCTCGCTGACGCTGGTCGGCCAGGGCGGCGTGGCGCCGTACACCATCGCGCTGGAAACCGGCTCCCTGCCCACCGGCATTTCGCTGTCCGGCGGTGTGCTGTTCGGCACGCCGACCGGTGCCGTGCAGGGGTACCCGGTGACCTTCCGGGTCACCGACAGCAGTGCCGGTGCCGCGCCGTACTACGAACTGGAGAGTTTCACGCTCACCGTCAGTTCGGCACCCTCTGTCAGCATCGCCGTGGCACCGTCCGCCGTGGCCGAGGACAGCGGCCTGCCGATGGTCTACACGGTCACGCGCAGCGCCAGCCTGCCCACGCCGACCACGGTGAATCTGACCACCTCCGGCACGGCGACCAGCGGCGACTACACCGGTGCAGTCCCGAGCGTGGTCATTCCGGCCAATGCCACCAGCGCCACGGTCAGCATCACCCCGGTGGGCGATACCGCGGTGGAAGCCAATGAAACCGTGATCGTGACCGTGGTGGCCGGTACCGGCTACACCGTGGGCGCGCCAGCGTCGGCGACCGGCACCATCCTCAACGACGACCTGCCCGTCGCCACCATCGCCGTCTCGCCCGCATCGGTGGATGAAGACAGCGGCATGCCGCTGGTCTACACCGTCACCCTGGACCGCACCAATCCGGCTCCCCTCACGTTGCCGGTTTCGGTGGGCGGCACGGGTACGTTCGGCGTGGACTACACCGGTGTACTGGCATCGGTGGTGATCGCCGCCGGCAGCACCACCGGCACGATCACGTTGTTCCCCATCGCGGACAGCGTGGCCGAATCCAACAAGACCGTCGTGGTCACTCTGCTGCCGCGCGCCGAGTACACGATCGGCACGCCGGGCAGCGCCACGGGCACCATCCGCGACGATGACCTGCCGGTGCTGCGCGTCAACGACGTCAGCGTCGCAGAAGGCGACAGTGGGACCACCGCCTTCATCTTTACCGTATCGCTGGATGTACCGGCGGGCCCGGGCGGGGTGACGTTCGACATCGCCACCGCCGATGGCACCGCAGCGGCCGGCTCGGACTACGTGGCGCGCAGCCTGACCGGCCAGACCATTCCGGCTGGTGCCCAGAGCTACACCTTCGTCGTGCAGGTCAACGGCGACACGCTCTATGAGCTCAACGAGAGCTTCACCGTCAATGTGAGCAACGTCGTGGGCGCGACCGTCGCCGATGCGCAGGGCCTGGGCACGATCCTCAATGATGATCCGCTGCCGACGGTGTCCATCGCCGATCTCGCGCTCAACGAAGGCAACAGCGGCTTCACCCCCGCGGTGCTGACGGTTACGTTGTCGGCCCCCAGCTCACGGCCGGTCGCGGTCCAGTACGCCTCGGCCGACGGAACCGCCACGGCGCCCAGCGACTACTCGCCCGTCAGCGGCATCGTGGTCATCCCGGCCGGGACCACCACAATGCCGATCACTGTCCAGATCAACGGCGATACCACCGTTGAGCTGGATGAAACCTTCCAGGTGAACCTGAGCAACTCGGTCAACGCCAACCTCGGCAACGCGTCGGCCGTGGTGACCATCCTCAATGACGACCAGCCGGTGGTGCTGTCGCCCGGCAGCCTGCCAAATCCAAAGGCGGGCGTTCCCTACGCCCAGACGGTCACGGCCACCGGAGGTACCTCGCCGTACTCCTACGCGATCAGCGCCGGCGCCCTGCCGCCCGGCCTCAGCCTCAACACCGGCTCGGGTGCCCTCAGCGGCACGCCCACCTCGGTGGGCGGCTATTCATTCCTGGTACGGGCCACCGACAGCAGCGGAACACCGAACTCCGGCGTGCAGTCCTACACGGTGGTCGTCGCAGCGCCCACCTTGACGCTGCCCGGCGCGGCGCTGCCGCAGGCCATCCGTGGCCAGTCCTTCACCAGCGCCCGCGGGCCTGCCAGTGGCGGCAACGGGCCCTATACGTACAGCACCATCGGCGTGCTGCCGCCGGGACTGAGCCTGAGCCCGGCCGGTGTGCTAAGCGGCACGCCGACCCAGACGGGAAGCTATACCTTCACCGTCAGCGCGCAGGACAGCACCCTCGGGACCGGCGCGCCGTACCGCGTCAGCGAGACCCTGACGCTGACGGTGGCCGAACCGGTGCCGCTGGCCGGCAACGTCACGCTGATGGCCAGCTACAACGCCCCGGCCATCCCGGTGGCCCTGGTGCTGTCCGGTGGTGCGGCCACCACCGTGACGGTGGCTACCGCGCCGTTGCACGGCACGGCGGTGAGCATCAATGCGGGCATGATCTCCTACCAGCCGACCACCGGTTATGCCGGCCCGGACAGCTTCACGTACACGGCCACCGGCCCGGGCGGCACCTCCACGCCGGGCACCGTCGACATCACGGTGGGCAACCCCGTCATCACCGTCGCCGCCAGCGGCAGCCTGGCCACCGAGGCCGGCACGCCGTACAGCCAGACGTTCACCTGGACCGGTGGCGCGTTGCCGTATGGCAGCCACCAGGTGCCCAACCTGCCGGATGGCCTGTCGATCACCGCCACCAGCGCCAACAGCGTGACCATCAGTGGCACGCCGACCCGTTCGGGCAGCTTCTTCCTGGCGCCCAGCGCCACGGACAGCAGCACCGGCACCGGTCCGTTCACCGCCGGCGGCAGCTTCACCCTGGTGGTGGGCAGCCCGGTGCTGTCGGCGACGCCGGCCGCACTGCCCGCCGGTACCGCGGGTAGCACCTACCAGCAGACGATCACGGCCACCGGCGGCATCGCGCCGTACCAGGTGGCGCTGAGCGGCACGCTGCCGACCGGCGTCAGCTTCGACGCCGCCACCGGTACGTTGTCCGGTACACCGACCCAGTCGGGCAGCTTCGCGCTCACGGCAACCTTCACCGACAGCACGGCCGGCACCCCGGCCAGCCTGGTGCAGAGCTACACCCTGGTGGTGGCCAGCCCGACGCTGTCGGTCACGCCGGCCGTGCTGCCCGCGGGTACCGCCGGCAGCACGTACCAGCAGACGATCACCGCGACCGGCGGCATCGCGCCGTACCAGGTCGCGCTGAGCGGCACGCTGCCGGCCGGCATCACCTTCAACGCCGCTACCGGTACGTTGTCCGGCACGCCGACCCAGTCGGGCAGCTTCACGCTCACCGCGACGGTCACCGACAGCACCACCGGCACGCCGGCCAGCGTTGTCCAGAGCTACACCCTGGTCGTCGCCAGCCCGTCGTTGTCGGCCACCCCGGCCGCATTGCCGGCCGGCACCGCCGGCAGCGCCTACCAGCAGGCGATCACCGCCACCGGCGGCATCGCGCCGTACCAGGTGGCGCTGAGCGGCACGCTGCCCACCGGCGTGACCTTCGATGCCGCCACCGGCACGCTGTCGGGTACGCCGCTGCAGTCGGGCACGTTCGCTGTCACCGCGACGATCACCGACAGCACCAGCGGTACGCCGGCCAGCGTTGCCCAGAGCTACAGCCTGGTCGTGGCCAGCCCGACGTTGTCGGTCACCCCGGCCACGTTGCCGGCCGGCACCGCCGGCAGCGCCTACCAGCAGGCGATCACCGCCACCGGCGGCATCGCGCCGTACCAGGTGGCATTGAGCGGCACGCTGCCCACCGGCGTGACCTTCGATGCCGCCACCGGCACGCTGTCGGGCACGCCGCTGCAGTCGGGCACCTTTGCCCTGACGGCGACGATCACCGACAGCACCGGCGGCACCCCGGCCAGCACCACCCAGACCTACAGTCTGGTCGTGGCCAGCCCGGTGCTGGTGGCCACACCGTCGGCGCTTGCCGGTGGCACCGCGGGCACCCCGTACCAGCAGGCGATCACCGCCACCGGCGGCATCGCGCCGTACCAGGTGGCATTGAGCGGCACGCTGCCGACCGGCGTGACCTTCGATGCCGCGACCGGCACGCTGTCGGGTACGCCGCTGCAGTCGGGCACCTTCGCGCTCACCGCCACCATCACCGACAGCACCGGCGGCACCCCGGCCAGCCTCGCCCAGAGCTACACCCTGGTGGTGGCCAGCCCGGTGCTGGTGACCCCGCTGTCGACCCTGCCGGCCGGCACCGCCGGCAGCGCCTACCAGCAGGCGTTCACCGCCACCGGCGGCATCGCGCCGTACCACGTGGCCCTGTCCGGCGCATTGCCGGCCGGCCTGGCGTTCGATGCCGGCACCGGCGCGCTGTCCGGTACGCCGACCCAGTCGGGTACGTTCGCGCTCACCGTCACCATCACCGACAGCACCGCCGGTACCCCGGCCAGCCTCACCCAGCCCTACAGCCTGGTGGTGGCCAGCCCGGTCCTGGTGGCGACGCCGGTCACGCTGGCCACTGCGGCGGCAGGCACGCCGTACCAGCAGGTGATCAGCGCCTCGGGCGGCATCGCGCCGTACCGCGTGGTCCTGTCGGGCACGCTGCCGGCGGGCCTGTCGTTCGATGCAGCCAGCGGCACGTTGTCCGGTACGCCGACCCAGTCGGGCAGCTTCGCGCTGTCGGCCACCGTCACCGACAGCACCGGTGGCACCCCGGCCAGCCTGGTCCAGGCCTACACGTTGACCGTGGCCGTCCCCGCACTGACGCTGACCCCGGTGGCCGGCGCATTGCCGGCATCCAGCGCCGGCAGCAGCTACACGCTGGCCTTCACCACCCAGGGCGGGCTCGCGCCGTACCGCTACACGCTCGCCACCGGCGCACTGCCGGCAGGTCTGGTGCTCGACGCGGCCACCGGCCGTGTCGCCGGTACACCGAGCGTGGCGGGCAGCTTCGCCTTCAGCGTGACCGTCACCGACGCCACCGCCGGCGGCGCCGGCTCGCTCACCCAGGCCTACACGCTGAGCGTGGCGGCACCGGTGCTCGTGCTCACGCCGGCCTCGCTGCCGGCCGGGCTGTTCGCCAGCCGGTACGAGCAGGGCCTGACCGCCACCGGTGGCACCGCACCGTACCGCTATGCGGTCAGTGCCGGTGCGTTGCCGGACGGGGTGACGCTGGAGGCCGCCGGACTGCTGGCGGGCACGCCGACCGCGGCGGGCGCGTTCGCGTTCACCGTCACCGTTACCGATGCGCAGGGCTTCACCGGCAGCCAGAACTACGTCGTGCAGATCGCCCAGCGTCCCGATCCGACCCGCGACCCGGAAGTGCGGGGTCTGTTGTCGGCGCAGCGCGACGCGGCACGCCGGTTCGCCAACTCGCAGATCGAGAACTTCCAGCAGCGCATGCAGCGCCTGCACGGCGCCAGCGGCAGCAACGGGTTCAGCAACAACCTGAGCCTGTCCTACGCACCGCGCCGCTGCGAGCCGATGGTCGGCAACGTGCCGGGGCCGGACTGCGACGCGCAGCGCCGCCAGCCGTTCGACCGCGAGACCGGGCTGGAGCAGCCGGCATCCCGTGCCGATGGGGGCTCGCAGGCACCGCTCGGGCTGTGGGTGGGCGGTACCCTCCGTTCCGGTCGCAGCGAAGGCGGCCAGCGTGCCGGCACCGACTTCGAGACCGATGGCGTCACCGTCGGTAGCGATCTGCGGATCAGCGAGGCCTTCGCCGTCGGCGCCGGGCTGGGCTACGGCCGCGACCGCAGCGACGTCGGCGAAAGCGGCAGCCGCAGCGATGGCCAGGCCTACAGCATGGCGGTGTACGCCAGCTACAGCCCGGGCCGCAGCCTGTTCGTGGATGCCCTGCTGGGCCACCAGCTGCTGGACTACACCCTGCGCCGCTACGTAACCGGCGATGGCGGCTTCGTGCACGCACGCCGCAACGGCAGCCAGTGGTTCGGTTCGCTCGCCTTCGGTGCCGATCTGGCCAAGGGCAACTGGCAGTTCACCCCGTACGCCCGCCTGGATGCATCGCAGGGCTCGCTGGACCGCTACGTGGAGCAGGGCAACGACCTGTTCGCGCTGCGCTATGGCGACCAGGACGTGGATGCCACCACCGGCAATGCGGGCCTGCGCGTGGAAATGCGCCAGACCGCTGTCTGGGGTGCATGGACGCCGCAGCTGCGCGTGGAGTACCAGCACGACTTCAGCGGCAGTGGCCTGGCCACCCTGCAGTACGCCGATCTGGTCGACGTGCCGTTCTACCGCACCACGCTGGATGGGTTCGACCGCAGCCGCTGGATGCTCGGTGCCGGGGTGATGTTCGACTTCGGCCGCACCTGGGGCCTGCGCGTGGACTACCGCGGGATGGTGGGCAGCGGCAACGACCGCGACCACGGCGTCCAGATCAGCCTGGACAAGCAGCTGTAAGGGCACGCGCCACAGCTGCGGCGGTGGCGCGATGCCGGGCAACAAAAAACCCCGCCGAGGCGGGGTTTTCTGTGTGTGGATTTATGTGCTCCAGCTCGGCATCGGC
>NZ_JBMOWY010000064.1:0-42662 GCF_049310345.1 Stenotrophomonas sp. GZD-301
CGCGCCAGTGCCCCGCGCTGGCCTCAAGATCGACCTTCTCCCCTCCCCCCCCCCCCCCCCCCCCTCCCCCCCGATGCCGGGCAACAAAAAACCCCGCCGAGGCGGGGTTTTCTGTGTGTGGCTTCAGTTGCTCCAGTTCGGCATCGGCATCGCATCGACCGGGATCGGGGCGGTGTCGTCGGCGTCCTTGCCGCGCGCGTGCTTGCCGCGCAGGTCGTTCTCGATCTGGTAGTTGCGGCGCTGCAGCCAGGCATCGCGGGTCAGCGCGTACTCGTCCACCGCGTTGTCGCGGATGTCGTCCAGCGCCATCAGCTGCGAGCGCATGTCCACCAGCTGCAGGCCCTGCAGGCCGATGCGGACCTTGTCCTCTTCGATCGTGCGGATCGGCGAGAGCGGGATGTCGCCGGCCAGGCCGAACACGTCGCGCACGGTGCGCGGCCCGAAGAAGGGCAGCTCCACGTAGCGCGAACGGCGCCAGCCCCAGGCACCCAGGGTCTGGCCGAAGTCTTCGCTGCGGCGCGGCACCATCGCCTTGCTGGCCGGATCGAACAGGCCACCGATACCCAGCGTGGAGTTCATCAGGAAGCGGCCGAGGGTGTCCCACGCATCGTCGGCACGGCCCTGCAGCAGCTGGTTGGTCATGGTGACCGGTGCACGCAGGTTGCTGAAGAAGTTGGTCACGCCGGTACGGGCGAAGCGCGGCACCACCTTGGTGTAGGCGGTGGCCAGCGGACGGGCGACCGCGCGGTCGACCACGTTGTTGAAGCTGTGCACGCGGCGGTTGAACGGTTCCCACGGATCGTACGGCGCGCTGGCTGCGGCGGTGCCGTCGGCATTCGGCGCCGGGCCGCCGTACAGCGCGGCGAAGTCGTCTTCCGCGGTCGTCGGCGCGACGTCGCCGGCGGTGGCCGGGGGCGTACCGTCGGTGCCGGACTGTGCCGGATCCCCCACGGCATCGGCCGGCACCGGTGCCGGCACCTCGGCCTGCGGCAGGGAGTCGGCCGGTGCGTCCAGCGCTGCATCGGTGGCGGCAGACGTCACCGGCACGCTGGTGGGTGCGGTATCGCGGGCGGGCTTGCCGGCACACGCCGTCAGCGCCGTGGCCAGCACAAGGAGGGGGAGGGTGCGTATGACGTTCATGTCAGCTCGCCGCAGAAAGGGCATTGAAATCCAGGGTGGGCGTCAGCCGGTAGGCGGCGCACAGTTCGTTGAAACCGGTCGGGGAACCGACGATGGCCGGCGCACCGCCGCGGTCGCGCAGGCGCGCGGCCAGTTCGGCCAGCAGCGCGACACCGGCGCTGTCCACCCGCGTTACCGCGGCCAGATCCAGCTGCTGCACGCCGTCGAGCGCGGTCAGCGACGGCCACAGGGCCGTTGCCGCCGCACGGTCGAGCACCCCGCTGAACACCAGCGCGGTGCCGTCGCGACGGACGCTGGCCGCATTACTTGCCACGGGGCGCCTGTCCGGCCTGCATGGTGCCGTTGCGCAGCTCGGTAGCCACCTGCTGGATCGTCTTCTGGCGCAGCGGGGCGTCGAACTGGGTCTTGAAGGTCTGCACGTAGGAGATGCCTTCGATCATCACGTCGAAGATCTTCCACTGGCCGTTCACGTTGCGCATCAGGTAGTCGACCGGGGTCGCCTCGCTGCCGGCGCGGATCAGCTCGGTGGACACGCGCACGCCCCGGTTGCCGGGCAACGGGGATTCGGACTTCAGGCGGAACGTCGGCTTGCCCTGGATTTCCAGCAGGGCCGAGCCGTAACGCTGCATGAGGTTGTCGGCCATCGCATCGGCGAACAGCTTCACGTCCGCATCGGAGGCACCGCGGCCGTGCACGCCCAGCACCAGGCGTGCGGCGTAGTCGCGGTCGAAGGTCTTGTTCAGCTCGCCGTTGATGAAGCCACGCAGGGCGGTGGGGTTGCCGCGGAACTCGGTGCGGCGTGCCTGCAGCGTGGTCAGGATGCGGGTGCTGGCATCGAGCACGGCGCTGCCGGCCTGGCCCTGCTGGGCACCGGCGGCGGCCGGGGCGGCCTGGGCCATCGTCAGCGACGGCAGCGCGGCGAGCAGGGCCGTGGCGAGCAGGGCCGGGATCAGTCTGGTTTTCATGGTTGCGGTTCCTCTGCAGGCGCCTGTGCGCCATTGCCCTCGTGGGAATCAGCGCCGCCGGCATTGCCCGGGCCACTGAACATGTATTTGCCGACCAGCTGCAGCAGGTCTACCGCCGGTTGGGTGAAGACGATCTCATCGCCGGACTTGAGCACGTCCGGATCGCCGCCCGGCTGAAGACCGATATAGCTCTCGCCCAGCAAACCGCTGGTGAATATGCCGGCGGAAGTGTCGGCCGGCAGGTCCTTGAACTTGCCGTCCAGCTTCAGGGTGACGATCGAATCGAACTTGGTCGGATCCAGCTCGATCTGCGCGACCTGGCCGACGGTGACGCCACCGATCTTGACCGGCGCCTGCTTGCGCAGCTGGCCGATCTGGGTGAAGCGCGCCTTCAGCTCGTAGCCGCTGCTGCCCAGCCCCCACCGCTGGTTGGTGGACGCCACGGCAAGCACCAGCAGCGAGGCCAGCGCCAGCAGCAGGAACGCGCCGACGGAAAATTCGAGTCTGGGACCGCGGATGGCCATGTGTTGTCTCACTGTTCTTTGTCAGGTGCCCGGACAGCTCGCCGGGCGGGAGTATCTGCATGCGTGAAGCGGTACCGGCCGGTTCAACGGCCGTACCGACCAACGGTCGGTACCTACTGGAACATCATTGCCGAGAGCACGAAGTTGAACATCAGCACCAGCAGCGAAGCGTTGACCACCGCGCGCGTGGTGGCCACCGAGGTGCCTTCGATGGTGGGCTCGGCGTGGAACCCCACGTACGAGGCCACCAGTGCGGCGGTGCCGCCGAAGATCGCCGACTTGAGCATCGCCACGCCGAAGTCGTCCCAGAAATCCACGCTGTTGCTCAGCGCCGACCAGAACACGCCGTTGTCCAGGCCGAGCACGTGCACGGCCTCGAAATAGCTGGCGCTGATCGCCAATGAACAGAAAATGCCGGTCAGCAGCGGCACGGTCAGCACCGCAGCCCAGAAGCGCGGTGCCACTGCCTTGGCGATCGGGTCGATGGCCATCAGCTCCAGCGCCTTGATCTGGTCGGTGGCGCGCATCAGCCCCAGCTCGGCGGCGATGGAGCTGCCGGCCCGGCCGATGAACAGCAGCGCGGTCAGCACCGGGGCCAGTTCGCGGTACAGCGACAGGCCAAGCAGGGTGGACAACGCGTCGGCCGCGCCGAAGGTGGTCAACGTGCGGTAGCCCTGCAGGGTCAGCACCAGCCCGACGAATGCACCGCCCACGGCGATGATCGGCAGCGAACGCGCGCCGATCTTGTAGATCTCGCGGGTCAGTTCGGCGAGGAAGTCGGCCGTGGGCAGCGAGCCGCGCAGCACGGTCAACGAGAACAGACCGGCGCGGCCCAGCGAACGGGTGGCGTCAACGAACGGCATCAGGCAACCCTCGCGCGCGGTGCGGCATCGAATGGAATCGGGCCGTCCGGTTCGCCGTGCAGGAACTGCCGCAGCAGCGGGTCCTGGCTGGCATCCAGATCGGCCGGGCTGCCCTGGAACACGATCCCGCCGTTGGCGATCGCGATCACCTGGTCGCAGATCGGCAGGGTCTCGTGCACATGGTGGCTGACGATGATGCTGGTCAGGCCCAGGCTGTGGTTGAGGCGCTGGATCAGGCTCATGATCACCCCGCTGGCGATCGGGTCGAGCCCGGTCAGCGGCTCGTCGTA
Organism: Stenotrophomonas sp. GZD-301; assembly: GCF_049310345.1. Lineage (NCBI taxonomy): Bacteria > Pseudomonadati > Pseudomonadota > Gammaproteobacteria > Lysobacterales > Lysobacteraceae > Stenotrophomonas > Stenotrophomonas sp. GZD-301. The sequence continues at coordinate 3,783 of NZ_JBMOWY010000064.1, forward strand.
GATCATCAGCGGCGGATCCAGGGCCAGCGCGCGGGCCAGCGCAACGCGGCGCGCCATGCCGCCGGACAGCTCGCGCGGCCAGGCATCGGCGGCGGCCAGCAGGCCCACGGCGTGCAGCTTCATCTGCACCAGGCGGCGCAGCACGGGCGCCGGCAGGCGCGTATGGGTACGCAGCGGCAGCGCGACGTTTTCGGCCACGGTCAGGTCGGTGAGCAGGCCATTGCCCTGCAGCAGCACGCCCACGCTGCGGCGCATCTCGCGCAGTGCGCTGCTGCCGGTCGGGATCGGCTTGCCGAACAGAGTGACGCTGCCCGCTTCCGGACGCAGTTCGCCGGTCAGCGCAGCCAGCAGCGTGGACTTGCCGCTGCCGGACGGGCCGAGCACGGCGGTGATGCTGCCGCGCGGTACCGACATCGACACGTCGCGCAGGATCGTGCGCCCGCCGCGGTCGATCCGCACGTTGGACAACTGCACCAGATCATCTTCGGAAGCCGTCATGGGCGCCATTAACAAATTTCCAACGTTGTAAGATCGTGGTGAACGGCTGAACATAACCGAACTGGACCGTGCAGTATTGTCGCACGGCCTTGCAGCGGTACAACGGCCGCGGCCCTGATGGGCGCTGCAACACACCGTGTCGGCCGGTGATGGGACACGCCATTTCTCCTTTCGTGCGTGCCGCCGCGCTGCGTCGGTGCGCCCGCTGCGGCACACTCCTGCGATGACCGACGCCGTTTCCGATTTCCGCCTGTACCACTCCAACGCGCTCGATGTGCTGGCCGCCCTGCTGGCCGCCGAAGTGCGCACGCCGGTGCCGGGCCAATCCGTCCTCGAACCGGAGGTGGTGCTGATTCCGCAGGTGGCCATGCGCCGCTGGCTGCAGTCCACGCTGGCGGCCGAGTATGGCATCGCCGCCAACCTGACCTTCCTCACCCCGGGTGAGTTCGTGGCGCGCGCGCTCAACGCCAACGTGCCGGGCGAACACGACGATCTCAACGCCGAGGGGCTGCGCTGGCGCCTGTACGCGGCGCTGCAGGACGCAACGCTGATGGCGCGCCCGCCGATGCGCGCGTTGCAGAGCTACCTGTCGGCGGCCGATCCACTCAAGCCGTGGGCGCTGGCCGGCGAACTGGCGGCGGTGTTCGAGAAATACCAGGCCTGGCGTCGCGATTGGCTGCTGCGCTGGGAAGCCGGTGCCGAGCCGAACGATCCGCAGGCGATCCTGTGGCGGCACATCGCGAGCGGCGAGCAGTACCGTGCGCGCCGCATCCACGCCTACCTGGAGCGCTTCGAAGGACCGGGGCGGCCGCTTCCGCAGGGCCTGCCGGCGCGCGTGTTCGCCTTCGCCACGCTCAACATCTCACCGGACGTGCTGCGGGTGATGGCGACCCAGGCGCGGGTCGGCACGATGCATTTCTACCTGCCCACGCCCACCCAGGCGTACTGGGGCGACCTGCAGACGCTGGGCGAGAAGCTGCGCAGCGGCGCGGCCGACCCGTTCGGCGGCAGCGCCGGCGAAAACCGCCTGCTGCAGGCATGGGGTGCGGCCGGGCGTGATTTCATGGCGGTGCTGGGCAGCTACGAGGTGGTTCACCCGGCCGGCGAGATCGCCGCCTACGACGATCCCGAGGACGATACCGGCCCCACGCTGGACCAGGGCGGGCTGTCGGACAGCCTGCTGCACCGGCTGCAGCGCGATCTGTTCCACCGCCGTGGCGAACCGGCCGGCGCGCGTCGCGACGCCCTGCGCCACGACGATCCCAGCCTGCAGGTGCATGCCTGCCACACCCGCCTGCGCGAACTGCAGGTGCTGCACGACCAGCTGCGCGGCCTGCTGCAGGACACCCGGTTCGATCCGCCGCTGCAGGCGCGCGACATCGCGGTGCTGGCGCCGGACATTGACCCGTACGTGCCGTACCTCGAAGCAGTCTTCGGCGGCCGCAGCGGTGGCGAGGACCACATTCCCTATGCATTGGCCGATACCAGCCCGCTGGCCGGCGAGCCGCTGGCCGATGTGTTCGTGCACCTGCTCGGCCTGCCGGTCTCGCGCTTCGGCGTGAATGAAGTGCTGGACCTGCTCGCCAGCGCCCCGCTGGCCGATGCGGCTGGCCTGGACGCGGCCGCCTTCGACCGCCTGCACGACTGGCTGGAAGCAGCCGGTGCGCGCTGGGGGCTGGATGCCGCGCACCGCCGCCAGCATCTGGCGCCGGACGACGACGCCTTCACCTGGCAGTTCGCGCTCGACCGGCTGCTGCTCGGCCATGCCAGCGGCAGCGACGACGATATCGCCGGCGTGGCGCCGTGGCCGGAGCTGGAAGGCAGTGCGCTGGATGCGCTGGACCGGCTGCTTGGCCTGCTGCGCGTGCTCGCCCGTTACCAGAAGGCGCTGGGCCAGGCGCTGTCGCCGGCGCAGTGGCGCCAGCGGTTGCTGGCCATGCTCGACGCGCTGCTGCCCGAACCGCCGCAGGCAGCCAACAGCCAGCGCGCGCTGGAGCGCCTGCGCAAGCTGATCAACGACTTCGCCCGCGACGCAGCCACCGCCGGCTACGCGGGTGAGGTGCCGCCGGAGGTGGTGCGTGCGCACTTCGCCGGCGCGCTGGCCCAGGCCGACACCCGCGCACCGCTGCTCACCGGCGGCGTCAGCTTCGGCCGCATGGTGCCGATGCGCCTGCTGCCGTTCCGGGTGATCTGCGTGCTGGGGTTGAACGACGGCGATTTCCCGCGCCGCGATCCGGCCGCCGGCCTCAACCAGCTCACCGCCGAACTGGGCACGGACAAGCGCCGGCATGGCGACCGTTCGCTGCGCGAGGACGACCGCTTCCTGTTCCTGCAGCTGTTCGCCTCGGCGCAGGACGTGTTCTACCTGAGCTACCTCGGTGCCGACCCGCGCGATGGCAGCGTGCGCGAACCGTCGGTGCTGGTCAGCGAACTGATCGATGCGGCGGCCGAGTACCACCAGGCGCCGGCGACCGTGGCCCGGCAGATGACCGTGCGGCATTCGCTGCAGCCCTTCGCCCCGGCCGCTTTCGGTGGCGGCGATGAGCCCCGGCGCTTCAGCTACCGCCAGCAGTGGCACCCGGCGGCCGGGTCGCTGGGCGGCACCCGCCGCGCGCTGGCGCCGTGGTTCGCCCAGGCACTGCCGCCGTCGGAGACCGCAGGCCTGGAAACCGACCTGGGCCTGGACGCACTGCGCCGCTTCCTTACCGATCCGGCCAGCCAGTTCCTGTCCCAGCGTCTGGGCCTGCGCCTGCCCGACGAGGTGGGCAGTGCCGACGACGTCGAGCCGCTGGTGATGGCCGCGCGTGGGCACGACAAGGTTCACCTGCAGCACGCGGTGATCGCCGCCACCCTGGCCGGGGACGACGCGCCGTTGTATCCCCGCCTGCGCGCCCGCGCCCTGGTGCCGTCCGGCGCGCTGGGCGAGCGCCAGTTCGCCGCGTTGGAGGCGCAGACCCAGCCCTATGCCGAGGCACTGGCGGCCTGGCAGGCCGGCGGCGTGGCCGACAGCCGCCGCTACGAAGTGGACATCGATGGCCTGCGCCTGCACGGGCGTGTGGACGACGTGCATCCGCATGGGCTGGTGCGCCTGCGCGCGGATCGCCTGAACGGTCGTGCGGCGATCCGCCAGGGGCTGGACTGGCTGCTCGCCAATGCCGCCGGCGATGCCCTGCCGCTGGTCCAGTTCCACGATGCCGGCGATGACGGCCTGGGCCCGCACGTGCTGGCGCCGCTGCCTGCCGAGCAGGCACGCGCCGCCTTGCGCCGCCTGCTGCAGCTGCGCAGCGAGGGCCTGCGCGCGCCGTTGCTGTACGGCCCTTCCACCGGCTGGGCGCTGTACACCGCCGCGGAGGCCAAGCGCGCCACCGAGGGCTACGCCAAGTGGCATGGCAGCGACCGCACCTGGGCCGAATCCAGCGGCGCCAGCTACCAGCTGGCCCTGCGCGGTCGCGATCCGTTCGCCACCCCCGATACCTACCGGCAACTGCTGCACAACAGCTTCGTGGTGTTCACCGCGGTGCGCGAAGGCCGGGTTTTCCCGGGCTTCGATGAGGAAGGAACCCCGTGATGACCGACCCGACCCTGCTCGATGACCCCTACCTGGCGCTGCCGCTGGACGGCGTGCGCCTGATCGAGGCCAGTGCCGGCACCGGCAAGACCTTTACCCTGGCCACGCTGTTCACCCGCCTGGTGGTGGAGAAGGGCTGGCGCATCGGCCAGATCCTGGCGGTGACCTTCACCGATGCGGCCACCCAGGAGTTGCGCAAACGCATCCGCGAGCGGCTGGCACTGGCCGCCCAGCTGGTGGAGCGCGCGCCGTCCGCCGACGACGGCCCCGACGTGGTGCTGACCCGTACCATCCTGCAGCGCCAGCTGGCACGCGGCGAGGAGACCCCGGCCGCGCTCGCGCGCCGGCTGCAGACCGCTGCCGACGAGATCGACCTCGCCGCGATCTTCACCATCCACGGCTTCTGCACCCGCGTGCTGCGCGAACACGCGCTGGAGAGCGGGCACACCTTTGACCCGCCGTCGCTGCTGCCGAGCGAACGCGAACTGCACGACGAACTGGCGGCCGACCTGTGGCGTGTGCACGCCAATGACCCGGCCACCGTCGATGCGCTGACCTATCTGTGGTCCACGCCCGAGGCGCTGGCCGGCGATCTGGCCACCCTGATCAAACCGCTGCCGCTGCTGCCGGCGGCACCGGCCCACACCCATCCCGATCCCGCGCCGCAGCTGCAGGCCGCCGCCGCCGCGCTCGCCGAGGCGATCCCGCTGCACGCCGAAGACGCGCAGGCGCAGATTGCCGGTGCCTTCGACCGCAAGGTGTTCGATGGCCGCCGTGCCAAGCGGCCCAGCCTCGACAAGGCCTTCGCCGAGCTGTTCGCCGGCGTGGCCACGCAGCACTGGGCGCGCGGCGAGAAGACCCACCTGGGCAAGCTGCTGCCGGTGAACCTGTTGGCCTTCTGCAAGGACGCCGAGCAGGGGCGGTGCCCGGCCTCGCCGCTGTTCGACGCGCTGCAGGGCTGGTGGCATGCCGCCGATGCCCGTGAGCAGTGGCTGCGGCAGGCCGCCATCGTGTTCCTGCACGCGTTGCGTGCCGAGGCGCGCGCACGCCTGGCCGAGCTCAAGCGGATCGGCCGCGTGCAGACCTACGACGATCTGATCGAGGGTGTGGCCGAGGCGCTCGACGGCCCGCACCGCGCCACGCTCGTGCGGCAGCTGCGTGCGCAGTACGCGATCGCGCTGGTGGACGAGTTCCAGGACACCGACGATCGCCAGTGGGGCATCTTCCAGCGCGTGTTCGGCCGCTCGGAGGAGACCGACGAGGCCGGGCTGGCACCGGCGCTGTTCCTGATCGGCGATCCGAAACAGGCGATCTACGGGTTCCGCGGCGGCGATATCCACACCTACCTCAAGGCCAAGCGCCAGGCCGATGCGGCGCCGGCGCTGGACCGCAACTTCCGCTCGCGCCCGGCCGTGCTGCACGCGATCGAAGCGCTGTATACCCATGCCGGCGAGCGTGCGTTCCTGGAAGAAGACATCGCCTTCGAACCGGTGCACCCGGGCAGCACCCGCACCGACGCCGACTTCCTGCGCGACGGCGCCCCCGCACCGGGCCTGACCGTGCGGGTGCTGCACAACCCCGAGGGCGGCGCACTGAAGGCCGATGCGTCGCGCCAGCAGGCCAGCGACGCCTGCGTGGCCGAGATCCACCGCATTCTCGAGCAGGCACGGCAGGGCCGCGCGCTGCTGCGCGGGCACCCGGTACAGCCCGGCGACATCGCCGTGCTGGTGCGCTCGCACAAGGAAGCCACGCGCATCCAGCAGGCGCTGGGCGCGGTCGGCATTCCGGCCGTGGCCGCCGGCAAGCAGAGCCTGTACGCCACCGACGAGGCCCACGAACTGCGCCTGCTGCTGCTGGCGCTGCTGCAGCCGGCCGATGAAGGCCGCCTGCGCGCGGCGCTGTCGACGGTACTGCTGGGCGAAGACGCGCAGGCCATCGATGCGATGGAGCGCGAGGGCGAGTCGCAGCGCACCTTCCAGCTGCGCCTGCTGCTGTGGCGCGAGCGCTGGCAGCGCGGCGGCCCGTTCGCGGTGATCGCCGACCTGTGCGCCGAGCATGCCGAGCGCCTGCTCGGCCTGCTCGATGGCGAGCGTCGCCTGACCAACTACCTGCAGCTGGGCGAACTGCTGCAGCAGGCGGCCGGGCATACCCTGGGCATGCATGGCCTGCTGGACTGGCTGCAGGTGCAGATGGCGCACGCCGACCAGAACGACGAGCAGCAGCTGCTGCGGCTCGAATCGGACGCGCGCCGCGTGCAGATCATCACCCTGCACAAGAGCAAGGGCCTGGAGTATCCGCTGGTGTTCCTGCCCTTCGTGGGCATCGACGGCGGCGGCAACCGTGGTGAGTCCAACTGCACCGTGCATGCCAACGGCCGCCGCGAACTGCACTGGAAGCTGGACCGCGACGAGGCGTGGGACGCGGCCGTCGAGCGCGGCGCGCTGGAGCAGAAGGCCGAGGACGCGCGCCTGCTGTACGTGGGCCTGACCCGTGCCGAACACGCGCTGTGGATCGCCGCCGGCGACCTCACCGGCCTGGCCAGGACCCGGCTGGCGCCGATGCTGTCGGACCTGGACGCGCTGCGCGCGCATCCCGACATCGCCGTGGTCGAGGGCCCCGCCGAGCCGCGCCCGGCCCAGCTTGCCTTCGTTGCCGACGGCGAACTGCCGCCGGTGCGCGCGCTGACCCGGCGCGTTCCGCACGACTGGTGGGTGTACAGCTTCACCCAGCTGGCGCACGCCGACGCCGGGCACGCTACCGAGGCCGCCGCGACCGAAGTGCCGGCGCCCGCAGCAGATGAACCGGCCGGCATCGACCCGGCGGTGGAGGCCGAGCAGGCCACCGTCGCCGGCACGGAGCCGCCCGACCCGCGCTTCACGGGCAGCCGCTTCGGCAACGTCCTGCACGATGCGCTGGAGAACACCGACTTCGCGTGCTGGGCGGGCTGGCAGCCCGGGCAACCGGCGTCGGAGGAACAGGCACAGGTGCTGCGCGATGCGCTGGCCCAGGAAGGCTATCCCGATGAGGACCTCGACGCTGGCGTGGACGTGCTGACTGCGCTGGTCGGCCAGACGCTCACCGTGGCCCTGCCCGAAGGCGGCGCGCTGCACGCCGTGCCTGCCGACGCGCGCCGCGCCGAAATCGAGTTCCACTTCGCAATGCAGCCCACCGCCGTGCCGGCACTGCTCGACCTGCTGCACGCGCACGGGCTGGTGCGCGAGCGGCGCGGCTTCGGCACGCGACGCCGGCTGGAGGGCCTGATGACCGGCAAGATCGATCTCACCTACGTGCGCGATGGCCGCTGGTACGTGCTCGACTACAAATCCAACCGGCTGCCCGGCTACGACCCGGCACGGCTGGCCACCGCCATGCAGCACAGCGAGTACGACCTGCAGGCACTGATCTACACCGTGGCGCTGCACCGGTGGCTGCGCTTCCGGCTGGGCGCGCAGTACGACCTGGCACGCGACATGGGCGGCATCCGCTACCTGTTCTGCCGGGGTCTGGACGCCACCCGCGCCGACAGCCCCGGTGTGTACGCGCACCGTTTCGACCCGGCCCTGGTCGATGCGATGGATGCGCTGTTCGCCGGTGGCGAGCACGCGCAGGCGCGCATGGCGGCACGCGCACGGGGGGACGCATGAGCCTGCTCGCCGCGCTCCAGCACAGCACCGCGCTGCGCACGCTCGACCACGCGTTGGCGCACAGCCTGCGCCGGCTTCGCCCGGATACCCCGGATACCGTCCTGGCGGCGGCCGCGCTGGCCTCGCTGGCGGTGTCGGAAGGCCACGCCGGTTTCGACCCGCGCTGCCCGCAGCGGCTGGTGGAAACGCCCGTCGACTGGCCGCCCGCAGACGCATGGCTGGCGGAGCTGCGCGCCTCGCCCTGGGTGGAGGTGCCCGACACGACCGATGCCGACGCGGGTGATGTGCCGCTGGTACTGGAGAACGGGCTGCTCTACCTGCGCCGCTACCGCGAGTACGAACGACGCCTGGCCACCGGCCTGCAGCGCATCGCCTCGCACCCGCCGGCCACCGAGGACCCGGCCGCGCTCGCGGCGCTGTTCGCCCAGCTGTTCCCGCAGGCGCACGAGGGCATCGACCACCAGGCCCGCGCCGCCGCCATCGCGCTGCGCCACCCGCTGGTGCTGGTCACCGGTGGCCCCGGTACCGGCAAGACCACCACCATCGCGCGGCTGCTGGTGCTGTTGGCTGCCCAGGCGGTGCAGGCGGATCGTCCGCTGCCGCGCGTCGCCCTGGCGGCGCCGACCGGGCGCGCCGCCGAACGCATGGCCGAGAGCCTGCGGCTGGCCGTGCAGCGCCTGCGTCTGGTCGGTATCGCACCGGCCCTGTGCGATGCCATGCCCAGTACCGGCACCACCCTGCATCGCCTGCTCGGCGTGATCCCGGATTCGCCGCGCTTCCGCCACCACCGCGACAATCCGCTGCCGTTCGACGTGGTGGTGGTCGACGAAGCCTCCATGATCGATCTGCCGCTGATGACCAAGCTGGTCGACGCAGTGGCCTCCGGCACCCGGCTGGTGCTGCTCGGCGATCCGGACCAGCTGCCCTCGGTGGAAGCCGGCGATGTGCTCAGCGCGATCCTGCGCGCCAGCGGCGATGGCCTGGGCACCCAGGCCGACGATGCGCAGGCCCTGCGCACGCTGCTGGCACCGGCCGCCCTGCAACCGCTGGCCGCCGCCCTGCCGTTCGCCGGTCGCCGCGTGCAGCTGCAGCGCGGCTACCGCCAGACCGACGCGCTCGACCTGGCACCGCTGGCGCATGCCGTGCGCGAGGGCGACAGCGCCACCGCCGTGGCACTGCTGCGCGGCGGCACGCTGGCCGGCGTGCACTTCCACGACGACCAGAGCGACCCCCTGCAGCACCACCGCGAGCACCTGCTGGCGCATTGGCGCGGGCTGGGCGAGGCGGTCGATCCCGGCCACGCGCTGGCCAATGCCGGCCGCATCCGCCTGCTGACCGCCGTGCGTGAAGGACCGCAGGGCGCACGCGGGCTCAACGCGCGCATCGAAGCGATGCTGGCCGGCGTACCGCGCCCCGGCATGACGCCGGGCTACTTCCACGGCCGCCTGTTGCTGATTACCGAAAACAGCTATCGCCACCGTCTGTTCAACGGCGACATCGGCATCTGCCTGGGCGACCGGCACGGCGCGGTGACGGCCTGGTTCCCCGGCGATGCTGCCGACCAGCCACGCGGTTTCCACCCCGGTGCGCTGCCGGCGCACGAGAGTGCCTTCGCGATGACCGTGCACAAGGCGCAGGGCTCGGAGTTCGACGAGGTCTGGCTGCAGCTGCCACGCAGCAGCAACCGCGTGCTCTCGCGCGAGCTGATCTACACCGGCATGACCCGCGCACGCCACGCCCTGCACGTACTGGGCAGCGCCGACGTCCTGGAGGCCGCACTGGCCCGGCACGCCAGCCGCCTGTCGGGGCTGGCGATGCGGCTGCAGGGGGCGAACACGGATACGGCGGCGGGATCACCCGGACAGCATGCGGAGCCGCCGCCGTCACAGGGCGCGTTGTTCTAGACCGAAGGCACTTACTCCGGGATCAGCGTGGTGCCATCGGGATACACGATGGCGCCGTCGCCGCTCACGTCGAAGAAGCCCAGGCCATGCTGATGGGCAAGCTCCTGCACCCGGCCGTGCGCATGCTCGGCCACCGAGTGCGCGAAGGCGGCGTAGATCACCTGGCGGCCGACGCTGTAGTCGGTGACCTGCGGCCGATCGTCGTCGTCATCGGCGAGCGGTCCGTTCATCGGCGGATACTCGGTGGTGATGGCGGCGTACCACGCCTGCAGCGCCGGTGCGCTGACTGCCGCGTCGTCGTAGTCGTGGTCTTCATTCCACTCGGCCTGGCGTTCGAACCAGGCGATGAAGGCGGCCACCTCACGCGGGGCGGCAGCGGGATCGAAAACCATCACGTCATAACTCATGGTGCGTCCTTCACATCGGAGAATTCGGCGGCGTTCGTTCGCCACCGCGCAAGCCTAGCCGACGGCGGCGCAACTGCCCATCGCGGGCTGCGGTGATGCCTTCACACCGCCTGCGACGGCGCAGGGTTGCCACGTCTTCACAGAAGCAAATGTGCTGAAATGCGCACTTCACAGGTGCTCTGCATCACAAATGATGTCAGGGCCTCGCGATGCAGATACCCAAAGCCGATCCAGTATCGCGGCGGATCTGCCGATAAAGAAGCGCCTGCAACGATCTGACAAGTATCTGCAACGCGTCGCCAAATCTGCGAACGCCGCTCCGGTTACACCGGTACTCAAGGAACTGCGATGTCGTTTTCGACGCACTCGCAGTGGGGATCCCGCGTAGTCGCGCATGCCCGGACGCGCCATCGGCCGCCCGTGAGCGGGGTCCGTCGATACACCGGCCCGGCTTATCAGCAGAAGGAAGCGGCAATTCTATGGACGTGATCGAGCGTGGATTGAACCTCCCCGACAGCAGCGCGACGCCCGGTGCCGGGTACGTGGACGGGGCTGATGATGGGGATGGCCATCTGCTGGCGTGGAGCCTGGCGCTGTTGACCCGCATGCGGCACTGCAGTTGCCACGGCGCGTTGGGCGAAGGCGTGGGAGGCAGTCGCGAAGAAGTGCTGGCGCGTGCACGGATCCGGCCGCAGGGCGCGGCGGCGTCGCGGCTGGTCGAGCGCGCCCGCGACTGGATCGAACGCCACATCGACGATGAAGACCTGTCGGTGGACCGGCTTGCCTTCGCACTGAACATGTCGCGCACCAGCCTGCACCGCAAGCTGGTGGCAAGCATCGGCCACCCGCCGGGGGAGTTGATCCGGCTGGTGCGCCTGCAGCTGGCGCACCGGCTGCTGCGCGATGGCGAGGGCAACGTATCGGAGGTGGCCTACGCGGTGGGCTTTGTGAGCCTGTCCGGTTTCAGCCGCGCCTATCGCCATCACTACGGTGAGCCGCCCTCCAGCATGCGCGGCGGCTGCTGTGCGCGCCCGGCGCCGCGTCGCGGCGTTGCAACGGACGGTTGAGCCCCCGCAACACCGCGCCGCGCGGATGCGTGGCCCGCCCGCTATCAATAACCCTGTGGCCCCGCACTGCTGCCGCATCACCGCGGTGGGCAGCGCGCCACGATCAGGAGCAGAGGCGAAATGAGCCGGACCATGTCGTTCCACACATTGATCGAAGCGTTGGCCGGGGCCGTCATCGAGGCCCAGGACAGCGTGGAGATGCATCAGATTTCCCATCTGCGCCATTACTTCGACGAAGACAACCGGCCCAGGAGCGTCACCATCCGCCTGCCTTCGCTGCATCCGCAGGCCGAGGAAGGCGATGAAGACCTGTACCGCGCACCGCTGTTGCCGCTGGTCTCCACCAACACCCTGCGCATCCGGGAAGTGGAGATCAGCTTCGACGCGGACCTCGCGGACCTGGGCCACGAGGATCCGGACGTGCCTGCGCCGGGCGCGACGGAGGCCTGGGAGTCGCCGCGGCCGGCGGCGCGACACGTTGGACTGGATACCGGCCGTGGCAAGGGCGTGGGCAACGTACACGTGCAGTTGCGTGTGGAAGGAACCGAACCGACCGATGGCGCGGCGCGGTTGATCAACCACCTGGCGCAGTGCCAGGGGGTGTTCAAGACCATCAAAGCCACTTGATCCCCCCGCCAACCAACAGGAGTAATACGCAATGAGCGACCTGGTCAATATTTCCAGCCAGTTCAAGGGCCTGCCGATGGGCGATCTCATCGGCGGCCCGCTTACCGCCGCCTGCGATTCGCAGATCAAACTCGCCCAGGCCACTGCCAGCTTCATCCGCTCTGTCGGCTTCCTGCCGCCGGACCCGGCCAACACCGATCCCAACGCGGTGGGTGCCACGCGCACCGCGCTGTTCCGCTTCAAGCGTCCGGTGGACAACCTGGACCCGGCCACCAAGGCCGCCCAGCCGTTCGCCGAAGAAGAAGTGGAACTGGAAGTGCCGCTGCTGGCGATCGTCAAAGTGCCCAACCTGAGCATCCAGAAAGTGGACATCAACTTCGAGATGGAAGTGAAGTCCTCGTTCTCGACCAAGGAATCCAGCGACTACGCGGCCAGCATGCAGGCCGAGATGAAGGTCGGCTGGGGCATCTTCTCGGCGAAGGTGAACATCCAGGGCTCGGTGGCCGCGCACAAGGAAACCGCACGTACCTCGGACAACTCGGCCAAGTACACGGTGTCGGTGCTGGCCGAGGATCGCGGCATGCCCGAAGGCCTGGCGCGGGTGATGGACATCCTGCAGACCGCGTCGGCACCGCGCAAGGTGGGCGCGCCGGTTCCGGTGTGAGGCCGTCGTCGCCCCGCATGGCAGCGTCATGGCCCGTCGTGTCGCGATGACGCGGCGGGTCCGTTTGTTCCATCGCAGCGGAGTCTTCCATGTTCGACCTCAACGACGTCAAGTTCGTCAAACGCATCGTGGTAGGCAGCAACAACCCCACCCAGATGCTCACCGACGATGATCTGGCCAGCGCCCAGGACCTGCTCAACCGCTGCCTGAGCGACACGCCCAAGGGGGCCATCCTCGGCATCGAGCGCAGCTTCACCATCCTGCAGATCGGCGAGCACCAGGTGGTGCTGCAGTGGCTGGCCTACCACGTGGGTTTCCCGCGCAAACCGATCTGGATGGTCGACTGACCCGACCTGGAGCACGCGCATGGCCGACCACCGGCTGGATGATCTGATCGAGACACTGGCCCACGCCCTGGCCCGCACCCGCGGGCACTGCGCGCGCCAGCACCTGCACCGCCTGCAGCAACGCTGGGGCGCACGCGGCCTGAACGTGGCGACCCTGGTCGATGGGCACTGGGAGCGGCGCACGCTGCCACTGGCCGAGCTGGTCAAACCGCGCGGCATCATGGCGATGGCACTGGAAGTCCAGATCGACTGCCGCATCGAAGAACTGCGCGGCGCGCGCGGGCAGCCGCCCAGGCTGGCCCTGTGCCCGTGCAGCGACCGGGCCGACCACCGCCTCACCATCTGCCTGCAGGGCGGCAACCCGATGCACGGGCAACTGCTGCTGGACGGGCAACCGCTGCGGACCTTCAGCGTGCCGCTCGACACCGGCGGGGCGGCCTGACCGTGGCCCGCCGCGACCGCGTGCGCCTGCTGCTTTCCGCCGACGACACCGAGCAGGTGCAGCAGTGGCTCGGCCCGCTGCTGGCGCGCCGGCGTGCCGCCGCACGGCGCCGTCGCCAGCGCCTGCTGGCCACCTTGTGGCTGACCGCGCTGGCGGTGGCGCTGCTGACCCGCGGCTTCTGAGCCGCCGCCCCTTCACCCTGGAGCACCTGATGAACACAGTTCTTTCCCCGCGGTTGTGGGGCCTGCTGGCACTGCTGGCCCCCGCGCTGGTCACGGCGCAATCGGCCTCGAGCCCACCGCTGGCCTGGGTCGGCACCGACCTGGTGGAGGGGCGGCCATCGTCGGTGCGCTTCACCGCGGCCGGTGACCAGGCGCCGGCGTTGATCGCGTTCGGTGCCGGGCGCGCGTGTCGTCTCGAGGCGCGCTTCATCACCCATGACGGCAACCAGTTCCACTACGACGTGACGGCCGGCAACGGCGGCTGGTGCAACAGGTTCCAGCCGGGACGCGTGGTGCTGGTGGTCGACGGCAGGAAGGCGACGCTGCAGGTGCGAACCCAGGGCGCCCCCCTGCAGGTGGCGGTGTGGCCGGTGGGCGATGCCACGCGCACGCCACCGCCGCGCGGTACGTGGACCGGCCTGGCCAACCCCGCCGATCCGGACGCGTCGCTGGCGTCGCTGCAGCTGGCCGACCGTGATCCGGGCGACACCGGCAGCCGCCTGGTCTTCGGCAGCCCGGACAGTTGCCGGCTCAGCCTGCGCTACGAAGGCGCCACCCGCGCCGGCGCCTGGTACGCACCGTTGCCGGGCAACGGCGGCGCCCGCTGCGATCGCCTGCTGGATCAGTGGGTGGTCGTCCGCGAGGCCGGGGATGCCGCCATTGTCCACATCGAACCGACGCCCGGCGACTGTGCCGAGGGCTGCCGCTGGACGCGGTCGTCGCGTTGATGTCGCCGGCAGCCACGGACGTGGACGACCGTGGCTGCCGGCAGGGCATCACAGGTACGCGTAGCTGCCGCTGTCGTACATGCGCCATTCTGCGGCGCGCCGCCTGATCAGGCCCTGCATCTCCTTGCCCTGCGAGCGGGTCCAGGCCATCCACGCGGCCTGCAGGGTTGCATAGGACGACGGGGCCTGCGGGCGGTTGATCATCCGCACCACCGAGGACGCCTTGAAGCTGCCGCCGCCGATGTTGAAGCACAGGATGGTCAACGCATCGAACTGGCACTGGGTCAGCGTCGCGCCGATGCAGCCGCGCACGGTCGTCTCGAAGGGCGCCAGGTCCTGGCGCAGCAATGCCTCCGCTTCCTCCAGCGTGATCACCCTGCCGAGCGTCTTCCATTCGGTTGCCACGATCAGATGGCCGTAGCCGACGGTGGCGCCGGGCACCCAGGCGGTGATCGCTCTGCCGGTCTGGTCGTCATAGGGTTGCAGGCGCTGGCCTTCCGCCCGCTTGAGCCAGTCGATTCCCTGCTGGCTGAGTGTCATCGTATTCATGGTGGATCCTCGTGTGGTCTGGGCGTATCCAGGGTGGGGGGCCACGCCGGGTGGCGCGGGCTCAGGTGCGGTCGGGGAATTTGAAGCCGATGTAGGTGCCCGAGCTCAGGCCCATCAGCCCCAGCAACGTCGGGCTCAGCTCGGGCATGCTCAGGTTGTTGTAGACGTCGGCGATGAAGATCACGCCCAGGATCAGGGTGAAGGCGAAGATCTGGAAACGGTCGAAGCGGTAGCCCTGCGCGTCGGACAGCAGGTCGTGCAGCAGCCCCTGCGAACAGGCCACCGGCGGTATCGGCGCCGGTGGCTCGGCAGCGGGATCGGTGGGCGGCGCTGGCCGGCGCTGTGCGCTGCCGGCATCGATCATGGCCTCGCTGAGCGCCGTGCCGGCGCTGATGCCCAGCAGGGCCAGCAGCGAGGGGTGGATGGTGTCGGTGGCATCGGTGACCAGCCAGATCGCGGTGTAGGACACGTAGATCAGGAAGAACCAGACGGCCATCTGGAAGCGCCCGAGGTCGTAGGGCTGGTGCGGGCCGGGGCCCGGCTTGCGGATGATGCTGGTGGTGCGCGCCAGGTGCACGAAGATCGCCAGCATCAGCACCACCAGCACCAGTGCGATGGTGCCGTACACCGGGGAGATCACCGTCAGCAGCACGCGCTGGTTGGCATCGTGGTGGGTGTCGAACGGCGAGCCATCCACACGCCCCACGCTGAAGGTCACCGGGCGACGCAGTCCGGCCGGCGAGCCAAGCAGATCCATCCACACCGCGCGGTTGTCGTCGGTGATGCGCAGGTGGAACAGCAGCCGCCCGTGCGCCAGGTCGATCGCCTCGGGCGCGTTGCCGGGCAGGGCGCGTCCATCGATGTAGGGCACCAGGTGGCGCGGGTCGTTGTGCAGCGCCCACGCAGCCAGGTTGTCCACATGCACTTCCACGGTGTAGTCCAGCTCCAGGTGGCCGTGCAGGCGGGTGACACGGGGCAGGTCGTCGGCATGGGCCGGCGCGGTCGGGGCGCACAACCCGAGCAGGACCGCGCACAACAGCGCGGCGATGCGCACCAGCGCCAACCGCACGAACGCGCGCCGGCGGCGCGCGGCATCGCGGGTGTCGGCAGGCGTCGGGTTGGCGGGCAATGGCATCGCGGCACTCCTTGCAGGAACGGAATCGGCGCGCCTGGCGCGCGCCAGCACAGATATAGGGCGCTGCCCAGCGCCGCGCCGGTCGTCGCGTTTCAGGGGTTTGCCGTGTCGTTCCAGCGGCGCGCGCGACGGGGCGTCGGCGCGTTCGCGGCGGGCATGGGCCGCGCCGCGCGGGTGTCGGAGAGGATCACCACGCTGGCCGCGCTGTACGGAAACACGCCCAGGTCGGAGACCTCATCCGGGCCGGACTCGGGGAACACCTGGCGGCGTCGCCCGGCGATGATGCGCTCCACGGTGATCTGGTCTGCCATCGCGCCCATCTGCAGGGGCTGGGTGAACACTTCCACGGTGATGCCCAGCCGTCCGTGGCCCTGCACCGGCTGGGCGAACACCAGGTCCACCGAGCGCCCCGGATCGATGATGTGCCAGCCGGAGGATTCCGCACCGAAGGCGAAGCGCGCGCTGCGCCCGTCCCGCGCCGCTTCCAGGTGGAACGGGCGCAGACCGATCGGCAGCGCGCCGGGTGTTTCCTGCAGCAGCGAGTTCTGCAGCCACGGCGCCTGCATGCCGTCTGCCAGCACCAACCCGACCTGCACATCGAGCACCGCAAAGCTCAGCTCGCCCACGTTGCTGATGGTGAGGGTGTGGCGGGTGTCGATCCCGGTGGCGTCCTCGGCCTCCAGCTCGCTGGCGATCGACAGCGAGGCCAGCGCGCGCTGGTGCTCCCACAGGACCGGCCGCGCCGCCAACCATGCGTCGAGCGCGATCACGAACGAGACGCCGGCGATGGTCAGCGGCAGTGCCTGTTCGGCGACCAGATGCAGCAGTCGCAGCAGCCGGCCGCGCCGCATCGACGACGTGGGTGCGCGACGCCCGGGCCGCGGCGTCGCACGGCGCGGCGCGCTCATGCGGTCGCGTCGGGCAGGAGGTAGGCGTCCACCCCGAGGATCATCCGATAGCCCTCGAACGCCGCCGCATCGGCATGGATCGTGCTGACCTCATGCCACCAGGGCGAGCGCGCGTCCGCCTGGAAGATGCCTTCGCCCTCGGCCAGCGTGCGCTCCAGGTGTACCGGACCGGTCGGACCGCGGCGCACCCGCGACACCCCGCCGTGGATGCCGCGCCGGCGCACCACCAGCGCCGACACAATGAAGTCCGCCCCGTCCTGGTGGATGCCTTCGGGGGCGGGTTCGGTGCCACCGGCGATGCCGGCAACCGTCAGCATCTGGTGCACCACCAGCCGCAGCCGGGTGGCGGCGCGGCGTGCATGCACGGTTTCGGCCACGCAGGTGAGCAGCCGCAGCAGGCCCGGATGGCTGCTCAGCACGGGCGACAGCGGTGCGAACTGCCGGCGCGCGATGCGATCGGCACTGCCGGGTTGTTCGAAGCCGGTATCGTCCAGCGGCTGCAGCCACCAGCTGCCGTCCACCCGGCGCTCGGCCAGGTAGGCACGCATCGCCCGTCGCCGGTGCGGTGCGATGCGGCGCAGCGCGTCGGCCAGGATGCCCGGCAGCCCGTCCAGCAGGGTGGGCCACGCCGGGTGGCCGGCATCGCCATCGCAGGCATCGAGCAGCGCGCGCTGCGGCGCGGCCAGGATGCAGCGGTAGCGCTGCAGGACCCGGCGTCGCCGCACCTGGACGTCATAGGGATCCCAGCACAGGCTGTCGGCGTGGCTGGCGACGTCGTCCAGAAACGAGGGCGACAGGCCGAGCGTGTCCAGGGTAAACAGCTGTGGGCCTGGCGCCGCCGGCAAGGGGGCGGCCAGGCAATGGGCCGCGCGCAGCGGCGGTGGAGCGGGGAGCGGGGCGGCGTGCATGCGCAGGTCTCCGGAAAGAGTCGCATCGCAGGCAGCGCGGTGCCCGATGCACCTGCTGTATAGCCAGCCCGCTGCAGCGCCGGCGGGCAGGGCGTTGCACGCCGTTGTCGGCGTCTGCCAACCCGTGCCGGCGGCTCAGCGCGCGGCGGGTATCGCGTCGGCGCCCGGGTCGGCCGGCACCGGCATGCGCTCGGGGAACAGGCCGTAGCGCAGGCCCAGCACGCCCATCAGCGCCTCATCGCGGGCCTTGCCCGGATCCACCGTCTGCACGCGCTTGAGCGAGGCATCCAGGCGCGCCTGCAGGCCTTCCGGCGCCGGCAGCGGACGCCGCTGTGCGACCTGGGCGCGGTAGTGCGCGGCCACGTCGTCCAGGATCGCGTCGATCGCCTGCGCGCTGGCCTCGGGCAGCCCATGCCGCGCACGGCGCAGCTGCAGGATGTTCAGGCCGATGCGCGCTTCGGTGAGCATGTCCACCGAGGCGATGTCGCTGCCCTCCGGCGTGGCGGCCAGGCGCGGGGCGAGCAGGCCCAGCAGGTCCAGCATGCGCGCGGCGAACTGCTGGCGGTCCTGCTGGCCGCGCCCTTCGGCCGCTTCGGCCAGCGTGCTCCAGCCCTGACGGACCAGCCGCCGTGCGGTCCATTCGGCACCGACGGAGCGGAACAGGCGGGTCATCACCACCGCGAAGCCAATGCCGATGAACATCGCCACCGAGGAGTTGATGAAGCTCTGGATGTTGGCGTTGTAGGTGTTCTGCACGTTCAGCAGCGCCACCAGGTTGACCGTCAGCGGCAGGCCGATCAGGGCCGTCTGCGGGCGATGCAGCAACAGCCCCAGCGGCAGGAAGATCACCGCCAGCACCAGCGCCAGGCTGCCGAAGTCGTGCACCGCCGGGAAGATCCCGAACAGGTACACGCCGGCCACCAGGCTGGCCACGATCGCCCACAGCAGGAAGGACAGCATGCTCGGCGCGGGATCGTCCTGCGCGGCGAAGAAGGCGGCCGCCACGGCAGCCATCATCGCGCCGTTGCCGCCGCCCTCCCAGCCCAGCCCGATCCACAGCGCGCAGTAGGTCATCAGCGCCACGCCGGCGCTGGCGGCCGAGAAAAGCGCCATGCCGTAATCGACATGGCGCGCATCGCCGCCGCGGCGCGCACGGATGCGGTAGTGCGTGGCGTCGCGCGGCGCGGTGCCTGCCTCGATCGCCTGCTGCAGCGACGTGCAGTCCTGCCACAGGTCCACCAGCTCTTCCAGGCGCAGCAGCAGGGTGACCAGCAGCAGGTGATCCAGTTCGCCGTCCACCTCTGGCTTGAGCGCGCGGATGCGCTCGCGCAGCGCCGCGTACGCGCTGGCATCGGCGCGGTCCGGCTGCTCCAGCCACTGCGCGATGTCGTCCACCAGCGGTTCCAGTCCGGGTGGCAGTGCGCGGCCGCCGGCGCGCAGTGCGCCCAGCCGGTCGGCGATGGACGACAGCACCGGCAGCATCAGCAGCATGCGCTCGCGCAGGCGCTCCATCGAGACGGCGGCGCCGGCGTGGCGCGGGTCGTCGCGGCGCAGGAACTCGATCAGCGCCTCGAACTGCACCAGGTCGGCCGCCAGCCGGTTGCGCGGGGTATGCGCGTGGCCCCGGGTGAGGATCTGGCGGCACCACTGCGCCGCATCGCCCATCCAGTTGCCGATCCGCGAGCGCAGCATTGGCCGCACCGAGGTCGGGAAGAACAGCGAGGCGAACAGCACCGCCACCACCGTGCCCAGGATGATTTCCTCACTGCGCGCGACCACCGTGTCGAAGATGGTGTCCGGCGAGGTCACCGCCGGAAAGCCGATGAACGCGGTGGTGTAGCCGGCCAGCAGGAACGCGTAGCCGCGCGGGCCACGGTTGAGCAGGGCGATGAACAGGCAGGCCGACAGCCACAGCGACATCGCCGCGCTCAGCAGCAGTGGCGTCTCCACCAGGTGCGGCAGCATCCACAGCGTGGCCGCGCCGGCAATCAGCGTGCCCACGATGCGGTACACGCCCTTGGCGCGGGTCGGGCCGAGCATCGGCTGGGTCACGATGTACACCGTGGCCATCGCCCAGTACGGGCGCGACAGGTTCCCGGCCAGCCCGATGTACAGCGCGGCGAGTGCGGCCAGGAAGGTCTTCACCGAAAACAGCCACGCCTGGCGGTCGAGCAGCAGCATGGCTCAGGGCGCCGCCGGGGCGGCGACGGCGTCGGCATTCCAGCCGCCGCCGAGCACCAGGAACAACTGGATCTGGTCGCGCGAGACCTGCGCCTGCGCCGTGGCCAGGGTGGCATCGGCCGAGACCAGCGTGCGGTCCGCGTCCAGGCTGGCCAGGTAGGGCGTGCGCCCGCCCTGGTAGAGGCGGCGGTTCTGGCTGGCGGCCAGTTCCGCCTGCTGCTGCGCCACCTGCAGCGACTGCAGGCGCTGCAGGTCCTGCGCGTAGCGGCTGAGCGCGGTCTGGGTTTCGCGCAGCGCCTGCAGCACGCTGTGGTCGAACTCGGCCAGCGCCGCGTCGGCACCGGCTTCGGTGGCATGGATGCGGGCATGCGTGCCCGACGACGGCAGCGTCCAGGAAATCAACGGGCCGATCGACCACTGCTGGGTCAACGGCGTGCCGAAATCTTCGAGCAGGCCGGCGGCGCCGACCGACGCGCCCAGGCGGATGTCCGGATACAGCTCGGCGGTGGCCACGCCGATGCGTGCGGTGGCCGCGGCCAGCCGGCGCTCGGCCTGGCGGATGTCGGGCCGGCGCTGCAGCAGTGCGCGGCCATCGCCCACCGGCAACGGCTGGGCCAGGGTGGGGGCATGGCTGCAGTCGCTCACGCCTTCCGGGAGCTGGCCCGGGGTCCGGCCGAGCAGGGCGGCCAACTGGTATTCCGAGGCCTGGCGGTGCGCGCGCAGCGGCGGCAGCGCCGCCTCCAGCATCGCGACCTGTGCGTTGGCACGGGCCAGCTCCGGCGGCGTACCGCGGCCGGCGGCGATCAGGCGCTGGGTCACCGCGCGGCTGCGCTGCTGCAGCTGCAGCGAGTGCTCGGCCACGTGCAGCTCATGGTTGGCATGGCAGATCTCGACATAACTGCCGGCCACCTGCGCCACCAGCGAGACGCGCGCCAGGTCGAGGGCCGCTGCGGTGGCCTGTTCGTCCGCGTGCGCGGCCTCGGCGGCGCGCTTGAGCTTGCCGAACAGGTCGAACTGGTAGGACACCGCGAACTTGCCGTCGGCCAGGTTGATCGGCGGCAGTTCGTGTTCCAGCAGGAACGATTCGGCGGACAGCTGCGCGCGGCTCACGCCGGCCTCGGCCTCGTACTCGATGCCACCGGCATCCAGCGCCTGTTCGTACACGGCAGCGGCACGGCGCAGGTTTGCATTGGCGGCCTTGAGCTCGACATTGTCGCGCAGCGCCTGCTGCACCAGCGCGTTGAGCGTGGTGTCCTGGTAAAGCTCCCACCAGCGGGCGGGCAGGTCGGCGCCCGGCGCCACCTTCGGGTTGCCGGTATCGATGAACGCCGCATTCGCTTCGGTGCGCTGGAACGCTGCGCCGGCCGGTACGGCGTAGTCCGGACCGACCGTGCGGCACGCCGCCAGGCTGGTCAGTGCCAGCGCGAACGCGACGCGGTGCAGGGCCGGGCGGCTCACAGCGCCGCCTGTGCCGGTGAGGCCGTGTGTGTGCCCGTGTCCGCGTCCGGCTGGATGGTCACCGTGGCGGTCCGTCCGGCGATCAGGTTCACACCCGTCGGCACCCGGTCGATGTGGATGCGCACCGGAATGCGCTGGGCCAGGCGCACCCAGTCGAAGGCCGGGGTCACGTTCGGCAGCAGGCTGCTGCCTTCGCTGCGGTAGCGGTCCTCGATGCCGGCGGCGATGCTCTGCACATGGCCCTGCAGCGGCTGCGCCTCGCCCATCAGGCGGATGTCGACCTTCTGCCCGGCGTGCACGCCGCGCAGGCGGGTTTCCTCGAAGTAGCCATCGACGCGGAACGACCCGGTGTCCAGCACCGCCATCACCGGCCGCCCGGCAGTCACATAGTCGCCGGCGCGCACGGTGCGGTCGTTGACGTGCCCGTCGCTGGGGCTGCGCACTTCGGTCCGGGCCAGGTTGAGCCGGGCCAGGTCGACGGCGGCCTGCGCGGTGGCCATCGACGCCTGCGCGGCCTGCAGCTTGGCGCGGCGCACTTCGGCGTCCTCGGCGGCCACCAGGTCGGCCAGGCTGCGGTCGCGGGCGATCTCGCGGCGCAGCTGTTCCAGCGTCGCGCGGCGTTCGCCGAGGGCGGCCTGGGCCTGTTCCAGCGCGATCTGGTAGCGCGCCCGGTCAACCACGAACAACACCTCGCCGCGCTTCACCGGCTGGTTGTCGGCCACCTTCACCGCTTCCACCAGCCCGGACACGTCCGGGGCCACCTGCACCACATCGGCGCTGACGTGCGCATCGCGCGTCCACGGCTCATCCATGTAGTACGCCCACAGATGGCGCAGCACCAGCACGGCGGCGAGCACCGCCACGACGGTCAGCACGACCGGGAAAGCACGCTTGAGGGTCTTGTTCACGATTGCATCCAACGCATCAGGGAGAACAACCCGCCAAGCACGATCACGTACACGGCCAGGTTGAACAGGGCGGGGTGCCAGATGTGGCGGTAGGCGCCGGTGCGCTGCAGAACCAGGCGCAGCCCGCTCTTGAGCAGGTAGGCCAGCAGCATCAGCCCGAGCAGGGTCGGGACGAACACACCATAGAGACTGAATTCACCGTACATCGAGGCAAGGGATTCGCAGGGAGAGCGGAAAGGGGAGTGCCCGGCGTCGCAGGACGGCACCGGGCGGCACAACGGGGGAAGCGGCTTACGTCACGCGTTCGGCGGCATCGGCCAGCAGCTGCCAGAGCTTCAGCACGGTGCGCAGTTCGTCCATCGACAGCGCGCCGAACACATCCTCGCGCAGCCCGATCAGCTGCGACTCCAGCTCGCTGACCAGGGCCTCGCCCTTGTCGGTCAGCCACAGCAGGTTGGCGCGGCGGTCGCTGGCATCGCATTCGCGGCGCACCAGCTCGCTGGCGGCCAGCTTGTCCAGCAGACGCACCAGGGACGGGCCTTCCATGCCCAGCTGCTGGGCCAGCGTCACCTGGCGGATACCCCCGCCGGCGCGCCCGATCATCAGCAGCGGCATGGTGCACGCCGCCGAAATGCCATAGCTGCCCAAGGCCTGGTCGGCCAGACGCTGCCACTGCCGCCCTGCGTAGAGCAGGCCGGAGCTGAGCTGCATCTGCAGCTGGGTACGTTCGTCGAGAGTGCGTTTCATGGCAGATAGATAGGATACTACTAATTTCCATCCTATCAATACCCCTGGCCCAACGCCCGCCCAACGGCGGCGCACCGGAACCGGCCCCCGGCCGCATGGCGGGGGACGCCCGAGGGGTCTCTCGGGTACGATGCTCGCCCCCCTTCGGGTGCTGTATGTAATGAGCGAAAAAGACAACGACGCCACCCCGGTCACCCAGGCCGATGCCGAATCGGCCGTGCGCACGCTGCTGCGCTGGGCCGGTGAAGACCCCACCCGCGAAGGCCTGCTGGATACCCCGCGGCGCGTCGCCGAGGCCTATGGCGACTGGTTCAGCGGCTACCGCGACGACCCGCGCGCCTACATGGAGCGTACCTTCGAGGAAGTGGCCGGCTACGACGAACTGATCGTGCTGCGCGACATCGAGTACGAAAGCCACTGCGAACACCACATGGCGCCGATCATCGGGCGCGTGCACGTCGGCTACCTGCCGGCCGGCAAGGTGGTGGGCATCAGCAAGCTGGCCCGCGTGGTCGAGGCGTATGCCCGCCGCTTCCAGGTCCAGGAAAAGATGACCGCGCAGATCGCCCAGTGCATCCAGGAGGTGCTGCAGCCGGTCGGTGTGGGCGTGGTGGTGGAAGGTGCGCACGAGTGCATGACCACCCGCGGCATCCACAAGCGCGGCGTCAGCATGGTCACCTCGAAGATGCTGGGCAGCTTCCGCGAGGATGCGCGCACCCGCGCCGAGTTCCTGCGCTTCATCGAAGTGGGCGGCAAGCGCTGAACCTGCCGCGCGCCCGGCACTGCGGTGCCGGGCCGGTACCCTTCCTGCTGCGCGGCGTCTGGCTGCGCGGTGTTCTTCCGGATGTCCTGGCTGCATGAAGCACCGCGAACGCATCACCCGTTACCGCGCCCTGCGCGAACAGCCCCAGTGGAAGCTGCTGGCCGCCGCCAATGCCCCGGAGATCATCGGCCTGCTGCAGAGCCTGCTGATGGATGGCGAGCGCACCCTGCCGGCGGCCGCACTGCATGAACGCCTGCAGCGCGCACTGGATCAGCTCAACGGCGAGGAGCTGTCGCGCGAGCTGCCGCGTACCGCGCAGGCCTATATCGCCCACTGGCTGGCCCAGGGCTGGCTGGAACGGCGCCTGCCCGACGGTGCCGACCAGGAGCAGTACGAACTGTCCACCCAGGCGCTGCAGGCGATCCGCTTTGCCGACAGCCTGGAGCAAAGCCGTGTGGCAGCGACCGAAAGCCGCCTGGCGCTGGTGATCGAGCAGCTCTCGCAGCTCGCCGCCCAGACCGAGTCCAACCCGGATGCGCGCCTGTCGGCGCTGCGCGACGAGCGTGACCGCATCGATGCGGAGATCGCGCGGGTGGGCGAGGGCAGGGTGGTGGCGCTGGACGGCAAGCGCGCGCTGGAACGTGCGCGCCAGATCATCGGCCTGGCCGACGACCTCACCGAAGACTTCCGCCGCGTCCGCGACGATTTCGAGCGCCTCAACCGCGAGTTCCGCGAACGCATCATCGACGATGAAAGCGAGCGTGGCGACGTGCTCTCCAAGCTGTTCGAGGGCGTGGACGTGATCGGCGACAGCGATGCCGGGCGCAGTTTCCAGGCGTTCTGGCGCCTGCTCAACGATGCCGAGCAGAGCGCCCAGCTCGATGCTGCGCTGGAGGCGGTGCTGGCGCGCGGCTTCGCCCGCAAGCTGGACCGCAACGAGCGCGCCTTCCTGCGCGGCTTCACCGGCACCATGCTCGACCGCGGTGGCCAGGTCCACGATGTGCTGCAGCACTTCGCGCGCAGCCTGCGCGGGTTCGTGCAGAGCCGTGGCTACCTGGAGCAGCGTCGCCTCAACCAGCTGCTCAAGCAGGCGCAATCGGAGGCCCTGGCGCTGCGCGACGATTTCGCTGCACAGCGCCCGATCGGCCGCGATCTGCAGCTCACCACCAGTCGTCTGCGCTCGTGGTCGCAGTGGAAGCTGCACGACCCGCGCAGTGCGCAGGTGGACGGTAGCGTGCAGCGCAACGATGCGGCCAGCATCAGCCTGGAAAGCGTCGGCGACCTGGTGGCCTCGTCGGAAATCGACTTCCGCACCCTGCGCCGCGATCTGCACGAGCTGCTCGGCGCGCAACCCAGGTTGAGCATCGCCCAGGCCCTGTCGCAGCGCGAGGCGCCGCAGGGGTTGGGCAGCGTGATCGGCTACCTGTCGCTGGGCACACGCCACGGCACCGTGGTGGACGGCGAACAGGAAACCGCCCATTGGCGTGGCGGCGATGGACAGTGGCGACGTGCCCGCATCCCGCTGGTTTGGTTCACCCAGGAGAAACGCCATGAACTGGCATGAAGAGTCCCATGACGTCGCCCCCATCGACGGGGTTGCAGACGATCACGATGCCGAGCCGGTGGTGGTGACGCCGCTGCCGCGGCGTAGCAATGACGTGTTCTACATGGGCGACACCGGGCGGCTGCCGCTGGATGGGCGCCGCGCGCTGTGCCAGCTGCTGATCGGCCCGAGCATCGACCAGCTGCGCCACGCCAAACTGTGGCCGGCGCTGATCCGCAACGAGGCCGCGATCCGCTCGGCGCTGTCGGACCTGTTCCTGGAACTGGTGCTGGATCGCGACAGCGGCGTGGCCTTCACCCGCCAGGCCGACACCGAAGACATCGACGCGCCGGTGCTGCTGCGCAGCTCGCCGCTGACCTTCATCGACTCGGTACTGCTGCTGTACCTGCGCCAGCAGCTGGCCGAGGCCGACGCGCGCGGCAACCGCGCCGTGGTGGCCGACACCGAGATGGCCGAGGCACTGGCCATCTACGAGAAGAACCTGTCCACCGACCGTGCCGGCTTCAACCGGCGCGTGGCCGCCGCCGTGCAGAAGATGAAAGAGAACCACATCCTGACCCGCCTGGCCGGCCAGGACGACCGCCACGAAGTGTCGCCGGCGCTGAAGCTGCTGTTCTCCGCCGAAGACGTGTCCGCACTGTCCAGCGTCTACCGCCAGTTGCGCGACACCCCAGCTGCCAACGCCTGAACGGACCCCCGATAACGCATGGCCATCTCCAAGCACACCCCCGCCCTGTTCAACGACGGGCTGCCTGATCCGCGGCTGCAGCAGTTCCGCATGCGCCGCCTGCAGGTGCACAACTGGGGCACCTTCAACGGCCTGACCGAGGTGCCGATCGCCGAGCGTGGCTTCCTGTTCGTGGGCCGGTCCGGCTCCGGCAAGTCGACCCTGCTCGATGCCATGTCGGCAATGCTGGTGCCGCCGTCGATCGTCGACTTCAACGCCGCCGCGCGCGAAGCCGAACGCAGCGGCCGTGACCGCAACCTGGTGTCCTACGTGCGTGGCGCGTGGGCCGACCAGCAGGACCGCGGCACCGGCGAAATCGCTACCCAGTACCTGCGCAAGGGCGCCACCTGGACCGCGCTGGTGCTGGAATACCGCGCCGGCGATGGCCGCGTGGTCAGCCTGGTGCGCCTGTTCTGGATCGCCGGCAACGGCGCGGCCGCCGCCGACGTGCGCAAGCACTACCTGATCGCCGAGCGGCCCTTCGACATCGCCAAGGACCTGGGTGGCTTCGACCTGGACCTGCGCAAGCTCAAGCAGCGCCTGGGCGATGTGCACCACTTCGACAGCTTCACCGGCTACGCAGAGCGCTTCCGCCACCTGCTCGGCATCGACAACGAGATGGCGCTGCGGCTGCTGCACAAGACGCAGTCGGCCAAGAACCTGGGCGATCTGAACGTCTTCCTGCGCGACTTCATGCTGGATACGCCGCGCACCTTCGACGCCTCCGAGCGCCTGGTCAGCGACTTCGCCGAGCTGGACGGCGCGCACAAGTCGGTGGTCACCGCCCGGCGTCAGGTCGAAACCCTGCTGCCGGCACGTGCCCTGCACGCCGAGCTGAAGGCCATGAACCTGCAGCGCGCCGATGAGGAAACCCTGAAGCTCGGCCTGGACAGCTTCCGCGAATCGCGCCTGCAGCAGCTGCTGGAAAAGCGCCTGCAGGATATCGACGTACGCCACCGCGGCCTGCTGGGGGAAGAAACCCAGCGCCGCCAGACGCTGGGCAACCACGAGGAGCACCTGGCCGGCCTGGAACTGCAGCGCCGCCAGCAGGGCGGTGAGCGCATCGAGGAACTGGAGCGCGAGCATGGCCGCGCCCAGGCCGAGCGTGACCGCCGCCAGGCCAAGCGCGGCCAGGCCGAGCAGGCCGCGGAAGCGCTGCAGGACAGCGTGCCCGACGATGCCCACGGCTTTGCGCAGCTGATTGCCCGCGCACAGGGGGAGCTGGACAACCGCCAGCAGGCCGCGGCCGCGCTGGACGATGCCATCACCGAGCGCCTGGCCGGCAAGCAGGACGATACACGCCGCTTCGGCGAGGTCCGTGCGGAACTGGAGGCGATGGAGCGCAATCCGTCGAGCATCCCCGCGCCGCTGCAGAAGCTGCGCAGCCGCCTGGCCGAGGAAACCGGTGTGCCCGAGGCGGCGCTGCCGTTCGTGGGCGAACTGATCCAGGTCCGCCAGGAGCAGGGCGCGTGGCAGGGCGCCATCGAGCGCGTGCTGTTCGGCTTCGCGCAGTCGCTGCTGGTGGAAGACAAGCACTACAACGAGGTCAACGCGTGGGTGAACCGTACCCACCTTGGCATGCGGCTCACCTACTACCGGGTGCGCCGCAACGACGATGCCATCGCCCGTGAACCGTCGGCGCGCTCGCTGCTGCACAAGCTGGAGTTCCGCGACAGCGTGTTCGAGCCGTGGCTGCGCCGTGAGCTGGGCAAGCGCTACGACTACGAGTGCGTGGAGGCCAAGCAACTGCGCGACGTGGACCGCGGCATCTCCCGCGAAGGCCAGGTCAAGCACCCTGGCGACCGCTTCGAGAAGGACGACCGCAATTCGATCAGCGACCGTCGCCGTTGGCTGCTCGGTTTCAGCAATACCGAAAAGCTGGCGCTGTTCCGCAAGGAAGCGCAGGAACTGGCGCAACGCATCGCCGCGTGCGACGAAGACGTCGTCCGGCTGCGCAGCCAGCGCGACCGCGACAACGACCGCCGCCTGGCCTGCAACCAGCTGGTCAACTTCGTGTGGGAGGAAGTGGACGTCGCAACGGCGGCCCAGCGCCTGGACGACATTGCCGCCTCGCTGCGCGAGCTGAAGGAAGGCAACGCCGACCTGGCCCGCCTGGCCCAGCAGATCGACCAGGCCCGCGCGGACATCGCGCAGGCACGTCGCACCTACGAAGACACCCGCGTCGAGCTTGCCCAGCACGCCCGCGAACGCGACAAGCTCGACGCCCAGCGCCAGCGCAGCCGCGCCCTGGTGCTGCCGGCGCTCGGCGCCACGCAGGAAGCGGGGCTGCAGCAGCGCCTGGACGGGCTGGGTGGCCTCAGCCTGGAAACGCTCGAAGCGCACATGCGCGAGATCAGCAAGGGCATCAACGAAAGCCTCGCTGCCTCGCAGCACGAGGTGCATCGTGTCGAGACCCAGCTGGTGGCCTGCTTCCGGCGCTTCGCCCAGGCGTGGCCGGAGGAATCCGGCGACTTCACCGCATCGGTCGCCTCGGCCGACGACTTCCTGGCCCGCCTGCAGCGCCTGGAGCGCGATGGCCTGCCGCAGCACGAAGAACGCTTCTTCGACCTGCTGCAGAACCAGAGCAAGAACAACCTGCTGGCCCTGCAGCGGCACAGCGCCGAGGCCCGCAAGTCGATCGGCCAGCGCCTGGACGAGGTCAACGCCTCGCTGGAGCAGGTGCCCTTCAACCGCGGCACCCTGCTGACCATCGAGCTCAGCGACCGCCGCCTGCCGGAGGTGCTGGAGTTCCACCAGCAGCTGCGCGAAGTGCTCTCGCACCACCAGACCGAAGAGCGCGAGGTGGCCGAGGCGCAGTTCGCGGTCCTGCGTGAGCTGGTCAAACGCCTTGGCTCGCAGGAGGGCGAGGACCGGCGCTGGCGCGAGAACGTGCTCGACGTGCGCCTGCATGTGGAGTTCATCGGCGTCGAGCTGGACGCGGCCACCCGCCAGCAGGTGGAGATCTATCGCAGTGGCGCCGGCAAGTCCGGTGGCCAGCGGCAGAAGCTGGCCACCACCTGCCTGGCGGCCGCGCTGCGCTACCAGCTCGGCGGTGCCGAGAGCCAGCTGCCCAGCTATGCCGCGGTGGTGCTGGACGAAGCGTTCGACAAGGCAGACAACGAGTTCACCGCCCTGGCGATGAACATCTTCGAGAACTTCGGCTTCCAGATGGTGGTGGCCACCCCGCTGAAGTCGGTGATGACGCTGGAGCCGTTCATCGGCGGCGCCTGCTTCGTCGAGATCAGCGGCCGCCACGACTCCGGCGTGCTGCTGATCGAGTACGACGAAGAAGGCAAGCGGCTCAAGCTGCCCGAGCGTACCCGGCAGCAGGAGGCCGAGCCGGCCTGACCGGCGCACCCCGGTAGAGCCGACCGTTGGTCGGCTGCTCCCGCACGACACGGCTCACCCGCCGAACGTGTCCCAGCCCATCCGGGCGATCAGCACCACCACCAGGCCGACGAACAGCTTGCGGATGAACGGCGTGCCGCCGCGCAGCGCCAGCCGCGTGCCGACCACCGAGCCGACGATGTTGGCGGCCGCCATCGGCAGCGCGAACAGCCACAGAATGTTGCCGGTGGGCACGAAGAACGAAATGGCCGCCACGTTGGTGGCCAGGTTGACCACCTTCGATGCGGCCGAGGCGCGCAGGAAGTCCAGGCCGAAGAAGCGCACGAACAGGAAAATCAGAAAACTGCCCGTGCCCGGCCCGAAGAAGCCGTCGTAGAACCCGATCACCGCACCGATCGCCAGCGCAGTGGCCAGCTCCCTGCGGCCGATCTCGCGCGGCCGGTGCAACGCCCCGAAATCCTTCTTCCACAGCGTGTAGCCCAGCATCGCCACCAGCAGCACCAGCACCAGCGGGCGCACCGCATCCTTGGGCAGCAGGCTGACCGCCGTGGCCCCGGCGAACGAAAACACGAAGGCGGTGCCCGCCGCGAACAGCACCGGTCGCCACGGGAAGCGCACGTTGCGCGCGTAACGCGCGGCCGCCGCCGCCGTACCGAACATCGAACTGAACTTGTTGGTGCCAAACAGCATCGCCGGTGTCTGCTGCGGCAGCACCGTGAACAGGCCCGGCAGCTGTACCAGCCCGCCGCCACCGACGGCGGCATCGACCAGACCGGCGATGAAGGCAATCGCCACCAACCACAACAGCTCGGGGGGAACCAGCTCAAACACGGCAGGGCATCGTGGCGTAAAGCGCGCCAGCATACGCCCGGCACGACCCCGCAGGTAGAGCCGACCGTTGGTCGGCTTCTCCCCGCGGATGACGGTGGTCGATGCAACCGCCCCACGTCACAATGTCCGCATGACCGATTCCGACCCCTGTCCCTGCGGCCGTTCACTGGCCTACGCCGCCTGCTGCGGCCGTTTCCACGCCGGTGAGGCCGCGCCGGATGCCGACGCGCTGATGCGCTCGCGTTACTGCGCCTATGTGAAGCAGTTGCCGGACTACCTGCTGGCCAGCTGGCATCCCGACACCCGGCCCGCATCGCTGTCGCTGGACGAACCGGCGGGTCAACGCACCCGCTGGCTGGGCCTGACCGTCCACGAACACACCGTCCCGGACCCGGACCACGCCCAGGTGCGTTTCACCGCGCGCTACAAGGTCGGTGGCGGCAGCGCGGTCAAGATGCTTGAACACAGCCGTTTCGTCCGCGAGGACGGCCGCTGGTTCTACCTCGACGCGCTGCCCTGAGCCGCCTCGCCGCTGCGAACCGCCACCGGCCGCTGCTGGCCGTGGGCGCGCACGCAGTTGCGGCCGGCATCCTTGGCCGCGTACAGCGCCTGGTCGGCGGCCTTGATCACCGCCTGCGGGCTGTCGCCAACCCGGCTGTCGGCCACGCCGATGCTGACCGTCACCTGCACTACCTCGCCGCCACCGCCGCGGCCGCGCTGCAGGCGGCCGACCGCATCGTCGCGGGTGCGCGCCGCGCGATCACGCAGTGTCATGCGGGCGTCTTCCACCGTCGCCCGGATCGCCTCCACCGCGGCCACGCAGGCCGGGGCAGGGCGGTCCAGGAACACCAGCGCGAACTCCTCGCCGCCATAGCGGAAGGCCCGCCCGCCGCCGCCCACGCCGGCCAGCCGCGCCGCCACCAGCCGCAGCACGTCATCGCCGATGTCATGGCCGTGGGTATCGTTGAAGCGCTTGAAGTGGTCCACATCGACCATCGCGATCGTGTAGGTAGGCCCCACGCGCTGCAGGCATTCATTGAGGGCCCGTCGGCCGGGCAGGCCGGTCAGCTCGTCGCGGAAGGCCATATGGAACGATTCCTGCACCATCGCCGAGACCAGCACCAGCAGCGCCACGCTGGTCAGCGCGGGCAACAGCGCCGGCGACAGGAAGATCCGCGGCAGCATCGCCCACACCGCCAGCAGCGCCAGCAGCATCGCGGTATGCAGGGCGCGTGGCTGGCGCACGGCCTGCACCGACAGCGCGATCGCAGCGACCACGAAGGCCACCGTGGGCAGTTGCGCCAACCGGCTCCAGCCGGTCGGCAGCCACGTCCAATGGCGGTTGGACAGCAGATCGTGCAGGCCCTGCGGCCCCTGCGCCGCCAACAGCGCGAAGATGCCCAAGGCCACGCCGCTCAGCACCGCGCGCAGCAGCAGGTCCTGGCGCAGGCGCCCGCGCTCGGGCCACAGCCCGTGCACCAGAAAAAGCAGCGGCAACCACAACGCGACCGCATGGAAGGTCAGCGGCGTGCTGGCGGAGACCACCCCGTCACGCAGGAAACCGGCCACCAGCCCGTGCAGCAGCGCGAAGGCCAGCGCGATCGCCAGCAGCAGGCACAGCGCCCGCACGCGGTTGTAGATCAGGGCCAGGCCCACGCCAAGGCAGGTCAGCAGCAGCGGCAGCAGGCGATGCACCGGGCTGCCCACCTCCTGCGCCGGGGTGGCCGACCACAGCACCAGCCCGGCAAGCAGGGCGGGCAGCACGAACAGATAGTGGCTGGGCTGGCGTAGCAGGTGATTCCGCAAGGACGGTTCCACAGAGCGGGCCGGCGCGCCGTGGCTGCATCGTGCAAACCGGACCACACAGGCGATGGTCCTCCCGGTAGCGGCCGGCGCGCATTCAACTTGAGCTGCGTAACACGGTGTGAGCCTTGCCATGACGTTGCGCTCACCCGTGCTGTTCGATCCTGACCGCGATGAATACCGCCGTCGCCCCACCGCCGCCAACCACGGACCCGTTGGCCGCTGCACTGGCCGCCCGCTACGCCGGCATCCGCGCCCGCAGCGTCGCACTGGCCGCACCGCTCAGCGCTGAAGACGCGATGGTGCAGAGCATGCCGGACGCCAGCCCGACCAAATGGCACCTGGCCCACACCACCTGGTTCTTCGAGCGCTTCGTGCTGGCCAACCGGCCGGGCCACGAACCGTTCAACGCCGACTGGCACTACCTGTTCAACAGCTACTACCAGAGCATCGGCCCGGCGCATGCGCGGCCTCAGCGCGGGCTGCTCTCGCGCCCGTCGCTGCAGGAGGTGCTGCACTACCGTGCCGAGGTCGACCGGCAGGTGATTGCCCTGCTGCAGGCCGGCGTGCTCGACGCCACCACACGCCATCAGCTGCTGCTCGGCCTGCAGCACGAACAGCAGCATCAGGAGCTGCTGCTGACCGACATCAAGCACGCGCTGTGGTGCAACCCGCTGCAGCCGGCCTACCGCGACGATCTCGGCTGTTCCCCCAGCAGCGCCGTGCCGCTGCGCTGGAAGGAAAGCCCCGAGCAGATCGTGGAGATCGGCGCCCCCGCATGGCCGGCCCATGCCGCGTTCGCCTACGACAATGAATCGCCCGTGCACCGCGTGCTGGTCCCCGCCCACGCGCTGGCCAGCCGCCCGGTCAGCACCGGCGAGTACCGCCAGTTCGTCGCGGCCGGCGGGTACCGCGAGCCCGCGCATTGGATGAGCGAGGGCTGGGCGCTGTGCCAGGCCGAGCACTGGCAGCACCCGTTGTACTGGGACGATGCCCTGGAGCGCGAGTTCACCCTCGGCGGCTGGCGCACCCTCGACCTGCACGCGCCGGTCTGCCACCTCAGCTATTACGAGGCCGATGCCTATGCGCGCTGGCGCGGCATGCGCCTGCCCACCGAGTTCGAATGGGAGGCCGCCGCGGCCGGTCAGCCGGTCGAGGGGCACTTCGCCGACGCCGACCGCCTGCATCCTGCCGGCGGCAGCGACGCCCCGCTGCAGCAGCTGTTCGGCGATGTCTGGGAATGGACCAGCAGCGCGTATGGCGCCTATCCCGGCTTCCGCCCCTTCGCCGGCCATCTCGGCGAATACAACGGCAAATTCATGAACGGTCAATGGATCCTGCGCGGCGGCAGCTGCGCCACACCGGCTGGGCACGTCCGCGCCAGCTACCGCAACTTCTTCGCTCCCGCCGCGCGCTGGCAGTTCGCCGGCCTGCGCCTGGCCCGGGACGCCGCATGAGCACGGTCAGCGACGCGCTCGAGGCGCTCACCGATCTGCAGCCCGACCGCGCCCGCATCACCGCCGATATCGTGCAGGGCCTCTCGGCCCGGCCGCGCCAGCTGCCCTCCAAATACTTCTACGACGCCCGCGGCTCGGCCCTGTTCGAGCAGATCACCCACCAGCCCGAGTACTACCCGACCCGCACCGAGCTGAAGCTGCTGCAGGATTGCGCGCACGACATCGCCAAGGTGGTCGGCCCACGCCTGCACGTGGTCGAACTGGGTAGCGGCAGCGGCCGCAAGACCGAGCTGCTGCTGCACGCGCTCACCGATCCGGTCGCGTATACCCCGATCGAAATCTCGCGTGCGGCCCTGCTGGCCAGCATCGCGCGGCTTGCCGACGCCCTGCCGGAGATCGAGATGCTGCCGGTCTGCGCCGACTTCACCCGTCCGGTGCAGGTGCCCGCCCCGCAGCGCACGCCGGCCCGCCGGCTGTTGTTCTTCCCCGGTTCCACGCTGGGCAATTTCGCCCACGCCGATGCCGTGGCCCTGCTCCGGGCCATGCGCCAGACGATGGGCACCGACGGCCTGGCCCTGATCGGCATCGACCTGCACAAGGACCCGGTGCTGATCGAATCAGCCTACAACGATGCCGCCGGTGTCACTGCGGACTTCACCCTCAACCTGCTGCGCCGGCTCAACCGCGAGATCGGCAGCGACTTCGACCTCGACGGTTTCCGTCACCGGGCCCGTTACAGCGTGCCGCGCCTGCGCATCGAGACCGAGCTGGTCAGCACCCGCGCCCAGACCGTGCACGTCGACGGCCAGGCGTTCGACTTCGCCGACGGCGAGGCGATGACGGTCGAGTACAGCCACAAGTACACCGATGCGTCCTTTGCGGCCTTGGTCGCCGAGGCCGGCCTGCGCGCGAGTGCGGCGTGGAACGCCTTCGAACCGGCCTTCGGCCTGCGCCTGCTGCAGCCGGCTTGATTCGCGCGGCGTGCCGCTATGATGCAGATCCACTTGGCTGCAAGGATTTCCGCCAATGAGGCTCTACACCCGCTGGCTGCTGGGCGCGTTGTGCCTGGCCAGCGCCTCGGTCGCCGCCGCGCCACAGGACGACCTGGACCGCTGCCTGGCCACACTGCAACCGCAGGCGCTCAAGCAGGGCATCAGCGCTGCCGGGTTCACCCGCCTCACCGCCGGCCTTACCCCGGACCTGAGCGTGCTGCCGCTGCTGGATGCCCAACCGGAGTTCACTACTCCGTTGTGGGACTACCTCGCCGCGCTCGTGGACACGCAGCGTGTGGACGACGGTCGTGCACGTCTGTCCCTGCACCGCGATCTGCTCACCACGGTGTCGGCGCAGTACGGTGTCGATCCCGCCACCATCGTGGCGGTGTGGGGCGTGGAGAGCGACTACGGCCGCGTCTTCGGCAAGCGCCCGCTGCTGCAGTCGCTGGCCACACTGTCCTGCAACGGCCGCCGGCAGCCCTTCTTCCGGGGCGAACTGCTGGCCCTGCTCAGGCTGCTCGACGCCGGTGACCTTCAGGCCGAGGGCCTGACCGGTTCCTGGGCCGGCGCGTTCGGGCATACCCAGTTCATGCCGTCGACCTACGCACGCATTGCCGTGGATGGCGATGGCGACGGTCGCCGCGACCTGGTCGCCAGCATCCCCGATGCCCTGGCCTCCACCGCCAACTATCTGGCCAAGGCCGGCTGGCGTACCGGCCAGCCCTGGGGCATGGAGGTCAAACTCCCGCCCGGCTTCAACGCATCGCTGGCCGGCCGTACCCAGCGCAAGCCGCTGGCCGCCTGGCGCGCGCTGGGCATCGTCCCGGTCGGCGGCGGCGCGCTCGCCCCGGCCGGACTGCCTGCCGACAGCAACGCCGCCCTGCTGCTGCCGACCGGCGCCAAGGGGCCGGCCTGGCTGGTGTTCCGCAACTACGACGCGATCTACGCCTACAACGCCGCAGAGAGCTACGCCCTGGCCATCGCCACCCTGTCCGACCGTCTGCGTGGCGGGCCCGGCATTGTCGCGGCCTGGCCCACCGACGATCCCGGCCTCGGCCGCACCGAGCGCCGTGAGCTGCAGACCCTGCTGCTCGCTCGCGGCCACGCCATCGGCGCCGCCGATGGCATGATCGGCACCGCCACCCGCCGCGCCATCCAGGCCGAGCAGCAACGCCTGGGCTGGGCCGATCCGGACGGCCGTGCCGGCCAACGCATTCTCACCGCCCTGCGTGGCGCCCCTCCTTCCTCCCCGATCCCCGCCATCCCCATGCCCACGTCCACTGTGTTCTCCCTGCCGTCCAACCATGCCCGTTACGTGCAGTCGCCGGCCGCCCCTGCCGCCGCCCTGCCCAAGGTCCAGGGCCTCAGCCTCGGGCAGGTGCAGGGGTTCATGGCGTGGAAAGTGGAAACGCCGTTCGCCACCGCCGCCATCGCCGTGTTCGGCGGGCAGTTGCTGTCCTATGTGCCCAAGGGGGGCAAGGACGTGATGTGGCTGTCGCCCAGCGCCCAGCCGCTGCCCACGCCGATCCGCGGCGGCACGCCGGTGTGCTGGCCGTACTTCGGCCGCCAGGGGCAGGGCACCGATGTGCCCTCGCACGGGTTCGTGCGCAACGTCCCGTGGACCCTGCAGCAGGCCCGCCGCGAGGCTGACGGCACGATGGTGCTCAGCCTGGCGCCCCCGGCGCTGGACACTCTGGCGCTGCGCCTGCGCATGGAACTGCGCATCGGCCGCACGCTCGAACAGCGCCTGGTCACCGAGAACACCGGTACCCAGCCGGTGAGCTTCACCCAGGCGCTGCACAACTACTTCCAGGTCAGCGATGCCACCCAGGTCAGCGTGGACGGCCTGGACGGCCTGTCCTACCTGGACAAGTTCGAGAACTACGCCACCGCCCACACCCAGCAGGGGGCCTGGAGCCTGCGCGATCCGCGCGACCCCGGCCGCAGCGACCGCATCTATACCAACGCGGGCGGCCGCTACGTACTGAACGACCCCGGCTTCAGGCGCCGCCTCGAGATCACCACCCAGGGCAGCCGCTCGCTGGTGGCCTGGAACCCGGGCGAGGCGGGGGCGGCCAAGATGGCCGACGTCGGGGCCGGCTGGCGCAACTATGTCTGCCTGGAAGCGGCCAATGCCGGTCCGGACGTGGTCACCCTGGCGGCAGGCGCCACCCATACCCTGGTACAGACCTTCCGGGTGAGCCCGCTCTGAGCAGCGCCGGGCAGGGCAGGGCGCCGATTGCGCGCTGCCCCCCCGGCCGGCCGTCTCAGTGCACCGCTGCCCGCGGGCGCAGCACCACCAGGCAGATACCGCCGGCCACCAGTCCCCAGAACGCCGAACCGATGCCGGCCAGCGACACCCCCGAGGCGGTGACCAGGAAGGTCACCAGCGCGGCCTCGCGGTCGGCTTCCTCGCGCAGCGCGCCGGCCAGGCTGTTGGCAATGGTGCCGAACAGGGCGATACCAGCCACACAGGCCACCAGTTCGCGTGGGAAGGCGGCGAACACCGCCGCCACCGTCGCCCCGAACAGACCGATCACCATATAGAAGACACCGGCCGCCACCGCCGCCGTGTAGCGGCGCGCCGGGTCCTCATGCGCCTCGCGGCCCATGCAGATCGCTGCGGTGATCGCCGCCAGGTTGAGGCCGTAGGCACCGAAGGGGGCCAGCAGCGTGTTCACCACGCCGATCCAGCCGATCACCGGCGACACCGGTGTGTCGTAGCCGGACGCACGGATGACCGCCACGCCGGGAATGTTCTGCGAGGCCATCGTCACCACGAACAGGGGCAGCGCGATCCCGAATACCGCCGACCATGACAGTGTGGGCAGGGTGAACACCGGGGCCGCCAGTTCCAGGTGAACCTGCTCCACATGCAGCAGCCCCTGCACGGCGGCGATCGCGATGCCCACCAGCAGCGTGGCGATCACCGCATAGCGTGCGAACAGCCGGCGGCCGATCAACCAGGTGGCGAACATCGCCAGCGCCATGCCCAGCTGGGTGCCCATCGACACGAACACGTCCAGTCCGAAGCGCAGCAGCACGCCGGCGAGCATGCCCGAGGCCAATGCCATCGGCACCCGTCGCATCACCTTGGCGAACAGTCCCGAGAAGCCGGCAATCATCCCCAGCAGGGCAGCAAGTACAAATGCGCCGATGGCATCGCTGTAGCCCACCGACCCGGCGCCCACCACCAGCATTGCCGCGCCCGGCGTCGACCATGCCGTCACCACCGGCATCCGATAGCGCAGCGACAAGCCGATACAGGTCACGCCCATGCCCAGGCCGAGCGCCCACATCCATGAAGCGATCTGCGCCTGCGATGCACCGACTGCCTGTGCCGCCTGGAACACGATCACCGCCGAACTGGCGAAGCCGACCAATACGGTAATGAAGCCAGCCATCACCGCGGGCAACGACACATCGCGCCACAACGAACCTCTGCCAACCAACGACATCGCATGCATCCCTGACGACAAGACATGCATTGTTAGCAAGCCAGCGGCAGCACGCGCAACACGCGTGCTGCCGCTGGCGATGCGGAGCAGCACGCAACGATGACGCAATGATGAAAAAGATTGAACAAAAGCCTTGACGAATTTTCAGAAGTCTTTAGTATTCGCTCCCTCGCTGCGACGCGGTCTTCACCCCGGTGAACACCAAACCAAAGCGGCGGCAACATCCCTCGAAAGAAGGTGTTGACGGAAACGAAAAGCCTGACATAATAGGCGGCTCGCTTCGACGAAAAGACCTTCGGGTCGCACGACGAAGCAGCATCGGCAACAACGTCCACTTCGGTGAGACGGCCTTGAAAAAAGGTGTTGACGAAGCAGAAAAGCCCGCTATAATGGGCGGCTCGCAACGACGGAAACGTCGCTGCACACGGAGGAAGGCGCTGAGGCCGACTCCAAAGTTCTTTGACAGTATGCGCAGGTATCTTGTGAAGGCGCCTGCAGGAAGGATGATTGTCCATCTTGCAGACGTTTGATCAAGCAACATATCAATTGTTTTAAAGCAAGCGAAACGTTGCCAGCGGTCAAGCATCTGCAGCTTTAAATTTTTAGTCCTCGGACTATGCGTTTTTAAGTGAAGAGTTTGATCCTGGCTCAGAGTGAACGCTGGCGGTAGGCCTAACACATGCAAGTCGAACGGCAGCACAGTAAGAGCTTGCTCTTATGGGTGGCGAGTGGCGGACGGGTGAGGAATACATCGGAATCTACCTTTTCGTGGGGGATAACGTAGGGAAACTTACGCTAATACCGCATACGACCTTCGGGTGAAAGCAGGGGACCTTCGGGCCTTGCGCGGATAGATGA
Organism: Stenotrophomonas sp. GZD-301; assembly: GCF_049310345.1. Taxonomy (NCBI): domain Bacteria; kingdom Pseudomonadati; phylum Pseudomonadota; class Gammaproteobacteria; order Lysobacterales; family Lysobacteraceae; genus Stenotrophomonas; species Stenotrophomonas sp. GZD-301. Next base: position 42,498 of record NZ_JBMOWY010000064.1, read on the forward strand.
GCCGATGTCGGATTAGCTAGTTGGCGGGGTAAAGGCCCACCAAGGCGACGATCCGTAGCTGGTCTGAGAGGATGATCAGCCACACTGGAACTGAGACACGGTCCAGACTCCTACGGGAGGCAGCAGTGGGGAATATTGGACAATGGGCGCAAGCCTGATCCAGCC